>CAZFOP010000334.1:0-4821 GCA_964520085.1 uncultured Solibacteraceae bacterium
TCTGGAAGAGACCGCGCGCGCGCGAGGAATCGGCGTCGAGCGCGGCGACGTGGTGCTGCTGCGCACCGGTTGGGCGCGCTATTTCCACGACGCGCGGAAATTCGTTTCCGAACTGCACGCGCCCGGCCCTGGGATAGCGGGCGCGGAGTGGCTGAGCCGGCACGGTGTCTTCGCCGCCGGAAGCGACACGCTATCCTTCGAGAAAATGCCCGACGCGGCCATGCCGGTGCATGTCCACCTGCTGGTGGAAAGCGGCATCCACATCATCGAGTGTCTGAACCTGGAGGAGTTGGCCGCCGCGGCTGCGTGGACGTTTCTGCTGGTGGCCGCACCGCTGAAAATCCGCGGCGCAACCGCCGCCCCGGTTCGCCCGCTCGCGATTGTTCCGTAGGGGCGGCGACAACTGTGGCAACGGCACGAGCGCGGGATCGCACGGCCGGCCTCTAATCCACTTTCAGCGTCAAAATGGTCAGCGAGTGGGCCGGGAACTTGTAGTCGAAGCCGTTTCCGTTGGCGGTGACGGCCACCGTGCGCGTGGTGGGGCGGACTTCCTTATCGTTCTCGAATGTGTTGACGGTTTTCAAGTCGGTGTGGTTCATCTCCCACACGGCGACCTCGCTTGGAATCTTTCCCCCGGTGCTGTCGATGCGAGCGGTGATGTCCTGCTTGGAGCTGCGGTTGAGAACGTTTACGAACACTCGCCCGCTCTTCGCGTCCCAGGTGGCGGAGACATCCAGGTATTTGACTTTTCGTCCGTCATAGTCGTAAGTGGGCGTCGTCACCAGAGCATCCAGCGACTGATTGCCGCGCTGCTTCCCGTACTCGAGGAGCGGCCAGTAAATGGTCTGCAGAAAGAGGCCGTTCTTATTGGTCACAATCGGCGCGATCACGTTGACTAACTGCGCCAGGTTGGCCTCCTTCACGATATCCGCGCGGCGGATAAACGAGTTGAGGAACATGCCCATGGCGAGCGCGTCTTCGACGTTGTAGCGCTCTTCGAGGCCCGCGCGGCCGGTGACGAACTCATTTGAGCTGCAGCAGGTCCGATACCAGACGTTCCATTCGTCGAAGGCGATGTAGATGGGGTGGCGTGAGGTCTGCCCCTCGCGAGCGGCCTTGATTTGACCCTCCACGATGGCGATGCGCCGGTCGATGTCGGATCCTGTCGCCAGAAACTTCTCGAAGTCATTGTCGCGGTTGCCAATGTAAGTGTGCAGGGAGAGATAGTCGATGTCGTTCTTCAGATACTCGAGCACGGTACGATTCCAGCCGATCCAATCGTAGCCGGGCGAGAAGTTAGAACTGCCGCTGGCGATCAGCTTGATGGAACCGTCGGCGCGGCGCATGGCTTTGGCCGCTTCGAGGGCAAACTTGCCGTAGTCCTCGGCGCTGCGGTGGCCGAGCTGCCACGGTCCGTCAATCTCGTTGCCAAGGCCCCAGATCTTGACGTTATACGGCTTGTCGTGTCCGTTGGCGCGGCGCAGGTCGGAATAGTAAGTATGCTCCGGTTCGTTGCAATACTCGACCCAGTGGCGGGCTTCGTCGATGGTGCCGAGGCCGGCATTGATGCAAACGTACGGTTCGGCGCCGACCCGTTCGCAGTATTTCAGAAATTCGTCGGTGCCGAAACGGTTCGATTCGAGCGCGCCCCAGGCGTCGTCGCGCCGCGCGGGACGCTTGTCCTTTGGCCCAATACCGTCCTCCCAGTGATAGCCGGAGACGAAGTTACCGCCCGGCCAGCGGAGCATGGATACGTTGAGGGCCTTGGTGGCGTCCATCACGTCTTTGCGAAAGCCGTCGGCGTCGGACAGCGGGCTGTTCTCCTCATAGATGCCACCATAGATGCAGCGGCCGAGGTGTTCGGCGAAGTTGCCGAACAAGCGCGGGTCCACCTCTCCCACAACGCGCTCGCTATCGATCTTGATGCGCGCTTGCGGAGGCGCCTGGCCGAACGCCAAGGCGGCGGATAGCGGCAGAGCCAACCTCGCGAGGCAGCGCCAGGTTTCACGATTCACTTTGGACGACATGGTCTATCCTTCCTTCCCCGCGCCGCCGGGCCGGCTGCGTTTGCTGGTCTAGCGACCTGGCAAAACGTGGAACGCTGTTTCACGCCAAAGGCTGCCGGCGGCAACGCTCTGCATCGAATTGAACAGGTTACCACTTTGACTTTACCGCGCACTGGGCCCTATGCCACGAAGCCGGTTGCAAGCTCCCTATTCTCTATCTACTATGGGAACTGCCAGTCTGATTCAGAACCCAGGAACCCCAACCATGAAATTCAAGACGCTCGCGATTCACTCGGGTCACAATCCCGCCGACCATTCCGGCGCGGTGATGACGCCGATTTATCAAACTTCCACATTCGCTTTTCGGGGAGTCAACCAGCCAGGCGCGTTTGAATACTCGCGCAGCGGCAATCCCACGCGAAAGGCGCTGGAAACCTGCCTGGCTTCGCTGGAGGGCGGTGCATTCGGTTTCGCGTTCGCCACCGGAATGGCGGCCGAAACCACCGTGGTCCTGATGTTCGCGGCGGGCGACCGGATCATCGTCCATAGCGACCTGTACGGAGGGACCTTCCGTATGTTCGAGAAGGTATTCCGTAACAAGGGCATCGACGCAGTCTACGTGGACTTGCGCGATGCGGCCGCAACTGAGCGGGAACTGGCTCGCGGTGCTGCGGCCGTGTGGATCGAATCGCCCACCAACCCGCTGATGAACCTGGTGGACCTCGCCGCGGTGGCCGAGCTGGCGCATCGCTTCGGCGCCATCACCATCTGCGACAACACGTTCGCCTCACCCTACTTTCAGCGCCCTCTCGCATTGGGCGTCGATATCGTCGTGCATTCTACCACCAAGTACATCAACGGCCATTCCGACGTGGTGGGTGGCGCCCTAATCACCAACCAACCCGCGCTGGCGGAGAGAATCGGCTTTCTGCAGAACGCAACCGGTTCCGTGGCCGGTCCGCAGGACAGCTACCTGGTGCTGCGCGGCATCAAGACGCTGGCCGTTCGCATGGAGGAACACAACCGCAACGCGCTCGCTATCGCACACTGGCTGGAACAGCGGCCCGAAGTGAGCGAAGTGCGGCATCCCGGCCTCGAATCGCATCCGCAGCACGCTCTCGCCCTGCGCCAGATGACCGGTTTTGGCGGGACGTTTTCTTTCCGCCTGCGGGGTGGACAGGACGCCGTCTTCGGGTTACTCGCACGTGTCCGCATCTTCACGCTGGCGGAATCGCTCGGCGGCGTCGAGTCATTGATTGAGCATCCGGTCACCATGACCCACGCTTCGGTCGACCCAGCCGCGCTCGCGGGAATGAGAATCACCTCCGATCTGGTACGGGTGTCAATCGGCATCGAGGACGTGGAGGACCTGATTGCGGATCTCGCAGCGGCGCTTACTGGGTGCCGGCCATCCGCCTGATCGCGGTTGTTCGGTTCGAAAGATTATTAATGTAATCAATCGCATAGCACGGTTTTGCGCGTTTCCTGGTATACCCCACTTGCAATTTCGTGCGCAATATCACATACTCTATAGACATTAGGATAATGTACTGGCACTGCGCAGATCGCAAGCACTGATAAACGGCAACAGCGGAGAGAACTCACTATGGCAGACACACCACAAAAACGCGGACTCGGCACGCTTGCTTTACATGCCGGCCAGGAGCCGGACCCCACCACGACGGCGCGGGCGGTTCCGATTTACGCGACCACGAGCTACGTTTTCAAAGACGCCGAGACGGCGGCGAATCTTTTCGGATTGCGCGAGTTCGGCAACATTTACTCGCGTCTGATGAACCCGACCAATGACGTGCTGGAGAAGCGCCTGGCCGCGCTCGATGGCGGGGTCGGCGCGCTGGTGTTCGCTTCGGGACAGGCAGCCATCACGGCCGCAATTCTCACCGTCACACATGCCGGGCAGAACTTCATTTCCGCCACCAGCCTGTACGGAGGCACCTGGACGCTGTTCACGCAGACGCTGAAGAAGTTGGGTATCGAGGTGCGTTTCTTCAATCCGGATCATCCGGAGGAAATCGGCAAGCTGGTGGATGAGAACACGCGCCTGGTGTACCTGGAATCGGTCGGCAATCCGAAGAACGACGTGCCGGATTTTCGCGCCATCGCCGACGAAGCGCACAAGCACGGCCTGCCTGTGATCGTCGATAACACGGTGCTGACGCCGGCGCTGTTCCGGCCCTTCGAGCACGGCATCGATATCGCGGTCTATTCGACCACCAAGTTCCTTGGCGGTCATGGCGTGCATATCGGCGGCGCCATCGTGGACAGCGGCAATTTCCTGTGGGCGGAGAATCCGAAGAAGTGGCCAGAATTCACCGAACCGAGCGAATCCTATCACGGCGTGGTCTTCACAGAAGCACTTAAGCCCCTCGGCAACCTGTCGTACATCCTCCACATACGCACTCACTGGCTTCGCGACACAGGCGCCGCACAGAGCCCGTTTGCCTCGTTCCTGCTGTTGCTGGGGATTGAGACGTTGCATCTGCGCATCGAGCGCCATGTGCGGAATGCGCAGGCGCTGGCGGAGTGGCTGTTGAAGCATCCCGCGGTGACCTGGGTGAATTACCCCGGCCTGCCAAATCACTCGCACTACGCGAATGCGAAGAAGTATCTGCCGGAAGGCGCGGGAGCGATTCTCGGATTCGGCGTGCGCGGCGGGAAAGCGGCCGGCGTCAAGTTCATTAATAGCGTGAAGCTGGCCAGCCATTTGGCCAATGTCGGCGACGCTAAGACGTTGGTGATTCATCCGGCGTCCACCACGCATTCCCAACTAACCGAGAAAGAACAGGCCGAGACC
>CAZFOP010000335.1:0-4818 GCA_964520085.1 uncultured Solibacteraceae bacterium
CGGCGTCGGCCACCAGATCTTCGGCGGCGAGCCATTGCTTGATGTCATCGGCGGTGACCCATGACGGGAGGTTGCCAAGAAAAACGGTAAAGCTCATTCAGTTGATGGTGTTGCTCCGTGGTTGGATTTCAGACACTGGGGAGGATCTGCCTCCCCGATAGTATCAGACCCCTGTACCGGATTGCAATCGCGGTTCGTTCTAAGGTGCATGGTTTCTGTCGAAGTCGACGAAAACCTGGCCGGCGGATGGGTCCCGCGTTACAGTGAAGGCTGCATGGATCTTGCTGCATTCGACTATGACTTGCCCGAGGAACTGATTGCGCAGCAGCCGCTGGCCGAGCGCGCGGCGTCGCGCATGTTGGTGGTGTATCGCAACGAGAACCGCTGGGAAGACCGGCTGTTTTGCGAACTGCCAGTGTTTCTCCACCCCGGCGATTGCCTGGTGCTCAACGATTCGCGCGTTTTTCCGGCGCGCCTGTTCGGTCACCGCGGCGGCGTGCACGCCCACGCAGTCGGAAAGAACAATCCGAAGCTGCACGAGCATTTGAGCGGCCGGGTGGAGGTTTTCCTGCTGCGCGCCGTGAGCGCCGATGGAAAGGAATGGGAAGCGCTGGTGCGGCCGGGGCGCAAGATGCGCACTGGTGAGCGAATTCACTTCAGCGACGGACTAGAAGGCGAGATCGCCGCGCGCGGCGAATACGGCGAACGGCGCATACGCTTCGAATGTGCCGGCGACCCAATCGGAGAATTCGAGAAGATCGGCCACGTGCCGCTGCCGCCCTACATCAAACGCGCCGACGCACCGGCCGACCGCGAGCGCTACCAGACCGTGTTCGCGCGCGAGAAAGGATCGGTGGCGGCGCCCACGGCGGGGCTGCATTTCACGCCGGAGATTCTCGACGAATGCCGGGCGCGCGGGGCGGGGATTGCATATGTGACACTGCACGTCGGGCTGGGGACGTTTCAGCCGCTGCACACCGCGCAGGTGGAGCAAGGGCGGTTGCACGCCGAGCGCTATCGCATCGGCGCGGAAGACGCTGCGCGTGTGAACGCCGCGAGTCGCGTAGTCGCGGTGGGAACCACAAGCGTGCGGACGCTCGAATCGGCCGCGCGGGTGAGGCAGGTCCCCGACCTGCCAACCGGTCCGCCACAACGCCCTAAGATCGAAGCCTGCCACGGCGAGACCGACATCTTCATCTACCCCGGCTTCCAGTTTCGTGCGGTTGGGGCGATGCTCACCAATTTCCATTTGCCGCGCACCAGCCTCCTGTTGCTGGTGTGCGCCTTCGCCGGCCAGGAACTGGCGCTGGCGGCATACAGGCATGCGGTGGATGAGCGGTACCGGTTTTATTCCTATGGGGACTGCATGTTGATCGTGTAGGAACCGCCGACCTGCCGCAGGCCGCAAGGTGCTTCAGCGCGTCCCGCGTTACCCGCCGGAGTCGTGGGCTTCCGGCGACGTCACTTTTCGCTCTCTGGCTCTCGTGACTCCATACGGTCTACCGCGCGGTTGAAAGGCAGAATTTCTACAGCGCCATCGTCTCTATATATCGCAAGTTCTGCCATCAGCATGTCGAACTGTTTTACGCCGATGGGCTCCCATCCATCTCCCTGGCCTCCGACTGCGTGAAACGTCAAGACGTGCCAGAACCCGGGTCGCACCCATTCGGAAACCTTGTCGTTAGGCGATACCTGGCGGCAGTCTACGTTGAATCTGTCAAAGGGTTGATCGCCGCGGACGGCATAGTAGGAAGCCTGGCGACCTCCCCGCGCTTGCTCATATCCAGCGTTTCTTACAGCATCAGCAAGGTGGGCCTGAAGCCAGCTGTAGTACGGATAGCAAAAGGACGTGACATTCGTATCAAGCCAGCCCTCGATCAATTCTTTGGACTTGAAGGCTTCGGCAAGGGGGTCGGCCCGCATTTTTTGTTCGCAGTGAGTGAGACCGTGGCTGCCAATCTCATGGCCGTCGTTGATCAGTTTTTTTAGCGTCGCAATGTCATCTTCGCGCCAATCGATTTTCCACCACTCGCCTCTGTGATCCCACGATTCATGTGTTAGGTCTTGATTGGCAGTCAAGAAAAATGTGGCTGGTATGCCGAAGCGGTCGAGTATGGGAACGGCTTCTTCAAACTGGCACCGGAGCCCGTCGTCGAAAGTGAGCGAAATCAGTGATTGCATGATTAATTTCAGCGCCGCCTTTCTTAGTATATGTTTAACGAAGTCTCTGGCGAAAAGCGATCTGCCCATTGGTGCTCACCTCGGGAGGTGAAACGCTCTTAGGGCGGGACTTTTTCGAGGATGGCGCGTTGCGGGCGACATCGTGGATTCGAATTCCAGTCACGAGGATGCGTGAGGCAATGGTGCTGAGACTTGCGGGTGTACGGCATCCTCGAGTTGTTGCCTTATTAGATCGGAAGTGATCCACATCGCCGCACAGTCGCCGAGCATAGTCTCCGATTCGTAGATGTGGTCCTCTCGGCACCTTTTCGGACACCGGGCGGTCAGGTCGGCCTAAGCTAAGGCTTACCGGGAACCCGCGTTGCGCCTATGCGCTCGCCGGAGCGGGTTTCGCCGTGGCGGCTCGCTCGCGTGCGCGGCGCAGGATGCTCATCACAAGCCTGTATAGCAACAGCAAGGCCACCAGGACCCCGTACAGCACGGGCAAGCGGATATCCGATTTCACCAGCCAGTAGTAATGAACCACGCCGGCGACGGCGGTCACGTAGATCAGCCGGTGCAGGCGTTGCCAGCGCTTTCCGCCGAGGCGGCGAATCCAACCCTTGGTGGAAGTGAGCGCGAGCGGCGGCATCAGCACGAAGGCGGTGAACCCCGCCGTGATGAACGGGCGCTTGGCCGCATCCTTCCAGATTTCGTGGAAGTCGAACAGCTTGTCGAACCACAGGTACGTGAGCAGGTGCAGGCAGCCGTAGAAGAACGCGAACAGGCCGATCATGCGGCGGAAGCGGATCAAATCCGGGATACCCAACAGCTTGCGCAGCGGCGTGATGGTGAGCGTAATGATAATCAAGCGCAGGGTCCAGTTTCCGGTTAGGTGAGTGAAGAAGTCGAGCGGATTCGGAGGCAGGCTCGGTACCAACACGCGCCACACAATGCCGCTCAGGTCCGGCTGCAACACGTATGCGAGGGCGACGGCCACCAAGCGGGCGAACGGCGCCAGGCAGAGCAGAAATACGAAAACCTTCGTCCACGGGCTTCTGATCATGGTCTAAACCCTGAATCCCGAAGCTGGACGCCTCGTATCAGGGCACGGCTTCAGCCGTGCCGCGGACAGCGCGCTTTCCGAGGGCTTTAGCCCCTGTCGGCTTCCCAGGGGCTGAAGCCCATCGCGTTCATCCCCTTCCGGCACGGCTGAAGCCGTGCCCTGATACACGACCGGTTGTTTCATTGTGCTCCGTTATGGGAATACAAGTTCGCCGAACTTGACCTCAGAATTCAAGTTAGTAATTCTTCCGCAGATCCATGCCGGAGTACAGTCCGGCCACCTGATTCGCGTAGCCGTTGAACATCTGTGTGGGATGGTTCTTGAAGAACGAAGGCAGGCGCTGCTCCTTAGCCTGGCTCCAGCGCGGATGGTCCACCGTGGGGTTGACGTTGGAGTAGAACCCGTACTCACGCGCGTTGGCCATATTCCACGTAGTTGGCGGCTGGCTGCTCACCAGCTTGATTTTGACCAAGGATTTAGCGCTCTTGAAACCGTATTTCCATGGCACGACGAGGCGCACTGGCGCGCCATCCTGCGGCGGAAGCGTCTCGCCGTACATGCCGACGCACAACAGCGCGAGCGGATGCATGGCTTCATCTAGACGCAGTCCTTCGACGTACGGAAAACCGATGCCCGCCATGTCCGGCCGCGCCAGCGGCATCTGCTTCAGATCCCAATCGCTCTCGAAGGCCACATACTTAGCCTTCGCCGTGGGCTGGACCGCGTTGAGCAACGCGCTGAGCGAATAGCCGATCCAGGGCACCACGATCGACCACCCTTCCACGCAGCGATGGCGGTAAATGCGCTCTTCGAGCGGCGCCAGCTTGAGGATTTCGTCGAGCGAGAACTTGCGCGGCTTGGCGACGTCGCCTTCCACGGAGACCGTCCACGGGCTAGTCCGGAAGCTCTGCGCATTGCGCGCGGGTTCGTTCTTGCTGGTGCCGAATTCGTAGAAATTATTGTAGTGGGTGGCCACGTCGGGGCTGGTCATCTGCTCGGTGGTGCTGAACGAGCTTTTCGTCACGTTGTTGAGCTTGGCGCCGGCCAGTGCCCGGCTGCGCGGCGAAACCAGTTCCCGCGCTGTGAGAAATGCCGCGGGCGCTGCGGCGAGGAACTTCCGCCGGTTGAGGTAAACGGGCTTCGGAGTGACGTCGCTCTGGCGAAGATCGGCAGGCATGCGGATCGACATTTTCTATTCAGTCCCCTCTCTGGCCTTGGACGCAGCCGGGGCTCGGCCGGATTCGGAAAGCCGGCAAGCGACCAATCCGCAACCCTAACGATTGTCTCCTCGAACCGGATGCCGGTTGCGGCGGCGTCTTGACATTAGTATGATGGAGTTTCCCCGTAAATGTTTCTCGCTTTGGGTGGGAGCGCTGCGGGTCCGGACGGGTGGCCGAGCGGCTAATGGCAACAGACTGTAAATCTGTCGCTCCTTGCGAGCTACGGAGGTTCGAATCCTCCCCCGTCCACCAGAGTTTGTAGCGCGTTTTTGGGACCGTTGGTAGAGTATTAGGTTCAGCTCCCGACGGGTAAAAAGTTTTGCCGTTGTAGCTCAGTTGGTAGAGCGCGTCCTTGGTAAGGACGAGGTCACC
>CAZFOP010000336.1:0-4816 GCA_964520085.1 uncultured Solibacteraceae bacterium
ATTCAGTGTAGAACTGTCCCTGATTTCCGCGTCTCACTTTGGGGGCGCACTCCAGGTACTGTCCCTAGTTCCAGGCTCCCACACTTTATTCACCTTAATTCAGTTCACCGCGTTCCACCAACTCGGTACCTTCAGCCGTCAGCAGGTAGTAGCACTCTTCGATGACGCGGCCCTCGGGCCGCCCCTCTACCTCGATCTGCGAGCACGCTGACAGCCTGTAGGCCTTCGCAAGTCCGTTGTTAATGAGGCCCACGAGTATCGCTGCCACCTCCTCTCTTTCGATCCGAAGACCTCGCTCTCGCGTGCAAGTTGTCACTTCCTGGAGAATTGTTGTGAAGTCCTCGTAGTCATTGGCAATTGCATCCATCACGATGTCGCGTATCAATGTGTGCTCGGGCACGGATCTAACCCCTACACTTCGGACTCACTATACTTCGGACCATATTGCTACTTCGGTGGTCCAGGACGAGGATGAGGACCGTGAACGACCTTTCCGCCGCACTCGATCCAGTGAACGGTGTACACTCCGCCTGGGCAAACATACTCCTGTTCACAGCTCGTACGCCCCTGGTATCTCCTGCCGCTGGCTTCTCCCCGCCCCACGCTACGTTTTCTCGGCGCCTGACAGCCGAACGCTACAGGAACGAGCCCTTTAGGCGGCTAACGAAGTGGATCTCGCGCGTCGACATATCCATTCGGACCAGTTGGTTGTCCACTGCTGATGCCTCGGGTCTTAAGGCACCTATTCTCAAGTACAGTTGGTTGGCATCGGCGGACACCGACACGATGTCGTTGACCCATCCCTCGGTGTATGGTGGCGGCAGCGAGAGCGAGTCACGGCTGGCGAGTTGTACGGAGGTTCCGGTCTGGATATCGAACGAATAGAGGCCCTCCCACTCGCCCGCGTAGTGTTGGTCGCGTTTTGACAGCTTGTTGGATAAGTAGAAAAGCCTTGGACACTCGAGGGGCGTCACCACCGCTTCAGACGACACCATGGGTTGAAGGGCCTTGAGCGGCCGATACCTAGGCTGGTCCTTATGGCGAATATAGATCCGGTTTGGCAGGAATTCTTCTGCAGTTGAGCGCAGCTCGACAATCACCATCCCGCTGGGCGGATTGTAAAGCAATTTGCAGGGACCGTACCCCTCTGGAATGCCTGCGTCCCTCCACTCAGGAATCATGATCTCCTCCTTCCGCAACTGCTGATCTCCAAGGGTCGTCCCCTGGGTTCGCGCTTGCCCAGAGTTGCCTCAGCGCACAGGGAATCCCTCTCCCCACGGTTTGTACAAAGGATTCACGCAGGGGTATAAAGTCCACCAGACGGTCCCATCGTCGCAGGCGTAGCGGCAGCCACCCTTATTGGCGCCGGTTTGATCGTCTGGGTCCCGGTCAACGAGCTCGCACTTAGCCTGTCTACCTGACGCGCACGCGGAGAACATTCCCAGTTGAGACGGCGATATAAGCCCCACCGACGTGAAGTAGTTCGCCGCTGCGCACCCGAGCCCAAATCCGGTCGCGACAACCATAGGCATTGCCCTAGCCATTTGCTGCGAAAGCAGGTAGTATTCGCTGGCAGCCGCCGTAGTTCGGCCGGTCGGGTCGGCCTTGTTCACGGGGTCAGCGCCCGCATACAGGTACTTGTGAAGCGTGGCCGGTGTCTTGATGTGGCCGGCATCCGGGTCCCTGGTCAGAAACCTCCCCGTTACCGGGTTGTAGTAGCGCGCTCTGAGATAATAGAGTCCCAGGTCGGGATCGTACTGCTCGCCGCGATACAGATATACGTTCGGCGTCGAGCCGGTCGTGTTAATGGTGTTGCCAAAGGCGTCGTAGTCGTAGGTATCGGTCACGGCGCCGGTCGAGTCAGTTAGCATGCGGACGCTGCCGGCGCCATCGTAGCCGTAGAAGCTCCGCACCCACACGCCATTAATGAGCTGGTTCTGGCTGATGCGCTGGAGCCCGTACGAGTAAGTGCGCTGCACCACACCGTTCACCACCTCTTCAACCACCTGTGGGTAGCCCGTTGGGTTCACAGCGTCAAGCAGGTAGCGGGTGGTCACGCCGTCGACTGTCTTTGCAATGCGATTGCCGTCGGCGTCGTATTGTAGCGTCACGGCAACGGAGCCAGAGTTCATGGCCGTCAGGCGGTTCTCGAAGTCGTAGGCGAAGGTCTTGCCGCCACTGGTCAGCGTGTTGCCGTTGGCGTCGTAGGTCTCGGCGGAGCCACCCGGTGCCGCGTTCGGTTTCGGCCACGTTATCGGCGCGACCCCGCCGGCCGCATTGTGCCTGTAGGTTCCCAGTTCGACTTGCGCATCGCAGCTTGACACAAGGAAGGCCGCCACCAGTAGCGCCTTGGTTGCATGTAACGAAGATGCCATGATTGCTCCGGAGTCCCCGCGATAATATCAGACGCGAGAGTCCGATGATAGCCCGAGCGCGCCACCGCGGTCGCACTTCTTCTAGCGATCTACGGCCAGTGTCGGGAACGTGCCGGAAATGTGATCCTGCCAGGCCAGGCTTTCCTCGTCCACCAGCGACCACAATAAGCCAACCGCGGTGCACACGCTCAGACACGAACCGAGCATGCGCAGCAAACGCTGGCGCGGTTCCAGCGGGAAGCCGTCGAAGGTGGTGAGCCGCAGGCGCGCCCACCGCATCCCCAACGTCTCTGTGCAAGCGATTGCCGGCAGCAGGCTGTAGGCGAAGCCGATCAGCAGCAAGGCGCCGCCGAAAACCATCAGATTGGTTTTGTTGAGGACCACTTGACCGCCTAGCACGCGAAACGCGAGCAGGAAGAAGCCGTATGCCAGCAGCACCATGGCCCAATCCATGGCCGCCGCTACCGCACGATGCAACGGCGCAGCCACCAGCGCTTCACAATAAATCCTGGCTTCCACCGTGGTGCCGAGAGTGCGCGGCTTGGCGGGCGCCGCCTCCAGCAGTTCCAGCTTTTCCTGCCCCTCCGGCACACGCCTGCCCGTCCTGGTTCTGGGCTTGCTCGTCCCCTTCTTCGGCCGTGCGGGCGCGATCATCACGATGCTCGACTCCAGCTTGTCCGAAAACAGCGAAGCCTGCACGGCGCGCCGCATATCCCGCGGCAGGCGCGGCACGGCCGGCTGTACCGGAAGCTCCCGCGCCTCTCGCCTCGGTGCCTCCGCCAGGGCGCCGTTGGTCACCAGGCTGGGTCCGGCACTCAACCGGTCGTCGTCTTTGCGGCCGCAACGCCGGCAGCGCGTTTCCCCTTGCCCGAGTCGCGTCCCGCAGAAGCTACAATTCATGGTCTTCACAGTGTGAGCGAATTGCACGAAACCTGAGACGGCATTCTGTGGTACCGTCTTCGGTTGGGGCCCACTTCGCCAACCTCTTATCCCTTTCTTAGCACAACAGGCCAGGCTTGTCACGGAAATTCTACTAAACGCATCTGCGTTTATCTGGTGACTGCATTGGCTTTGCTGATGCCGATAGGCCGCGCGCACGCACAACAATCCTCACCTGCTCCACCGGCAGCGCAGGCCGCGGTTGCCGCTCCCATTGCAACCCTCGGCCATACCGCGCAGGACGCTCCGCCGCAACTTCCCGACCATAAGACTCTCGAACTCAACCAATGGTGGTTCTGGGCCGTCGATCAGTCGAGCGAGGGCCACGTCTATAAGGGCCATGGCAACGTGCAACTGGAAGGCAAGGCGCTATTGGCGCGCGCCGACCAGATGGAATACAACGAGGAAACGCACGAGCTGGTTGCCAGCGGTAACGTTTATTACCACAGCTTCGAAAAGAACGAGCAGATCTGGTGCGACCGCCTCGAGTACAACACCGAAACGCAGAAGGGCAAGTTCTACGAGGTGCGCGGCGAATCGATGCCCAAGACGGTGGTGCGGCGCAACATTTTGACCGGCAACAGCCCATTTCATTTCGAAGGCAAGTGGGCCGAGCGCATGGGCAACAAGTACGTGCTCTACAACGGCTGGATCACGAACTGCAACATGCCCGGACCGTGGTGGAAGCTGCGCGGGCCGAAATTCGATATCATTCTCGACGATCGCGCGCTGGCCTACCGCAGCACGTTTCTGCTGCGCAGGATACCCATTTTCTATACGCCGTATTTCTATCACTCGCTCGCAAAGAGGCCGCGCCACAGCGGCTTACTGCTACCCAACCTGGTGGCGCATTCGCAGCGCGGCCCGATGGTGGGTCTGGGCTACTACTGGGCCATCAACCGCAGCTTCGACGTCAGCTACCGGTTCTTCGATTACAACACCGAGGCCTTTGCGCATCACGTGGATTTTCGCGGCAAGCCGCGTCAGGGCACGGATTTCGACGTCATCCTCTACGGCGTGCAGGATCGCGAAGGCGTAGTTCCCGGCACCACTCCGATTCAGCACTATAGCGGTATCAACCTTTATGCGCTGGGCCACGTGGATCTGGGTAAGGGCTGGACCGGCACCGCCAACGTCAACTACGTCAGCTCCTTCGATTTCCGCCAGGAATGGTCGGGATCGTTCAACGAAGCGATTGGCTCGGAGGTGCATTCGATCGCGTCATTGAGCAAGGACTGGTCGGAATACCGGATCGACATTGTAGGGGCGCGCCTGGAGAATTTCCAGACCGGCGAGGTGCCGCTGCTGCAGCCGAACGGGACCACTCCGGCGGTGGCGAACGCGGTGATCATCCATAAGTTTCCGGACGTGGAAGTGGAAGGGCGCGACCACGCCATCTTCGGCAACCTGCCGATCTGGTTTTCGTTTTACTCGTCGGCGGGGCTGCTGTCGCGATCGGAACCGCTGTTCAGCACGACCGGGCCGACCGAACTCTACGAGAC
>CAZFOP010000337.1:0-4812 GCA_964520085.1 uncultured Solibacteraceae bacterium
CAAAACTGCCACGGGGTGCCGTCGGAGTTAATGCCCGAAAAACGCGGTCCGCCGCCGGTGATCGGCAGAGTGAGCGATTCGCGCGTCAGCAGCTCGAACAACTGCCAAAACACACGAGGTCCGGCTAGCGAGAACTCCCGAACCAGACAGTCCAGGGCTGGCCACACCACGTCGCGCAGCGTAAGAACTCGTCCACCGGAGGATGGCGCTATGGCGCCAGCCGCATCCCAGGGACAGCCCTGGCGGGCGGCAACGGTAAATGTCACGCCGTCCGTTGCCACAGGAATTCGAAACTCGTCAAACGGCCGGGCCTATGGATATCAGACCGGCATTGCCCTTCTTGCCCGAATTGCCCGGCGAGCCGACATGTCCCGGGCTTGGTGGGCCACCGCCGGGTTCCACGGGAACGTCGCCGCCAAAGCCGCCACCGCCGGTTTGGCCCTGTGGGCCCGGGGCTCCCTCGCTGCCTGCTGCGCCGCCCACGCCTCCGACTCCCGGGTTGGAGGACATCGTGGTCGTATTCGGAGCCGTTAGGGTCGTGTAGTAAATGGTGATGTTGCCGCCGTCGCCGCCGGTCCCACCGTTTCCACCGTTGCCCGCGTCGCCGCCGTTTCCGCCGAAGCCGCCATCGCCCGGATTGACGTCATCGCCGTCGCCCGCGCCTCCCGTGCCTCCAGTCCCTCCGGTGCCGCCGTTGCCGCCTCGTCCACCGTCACCGCCATTCCCGCCGGAACAATTGATGTCGAGTCCTCCCAGCAAGTCACCGACAGCCACGACCAGATCGAGACCATCCGTGCCATCCTGGCCGGCCGTGGCCTGGCTGCCAGCGCCGCCGTTGCCGCCTCGTCCCCCAGGCGACGCATCGGTTGTGCTTCCGTCCCAGCTCTCGTTACCGTTGGTACCTCGCCCGCCAAGGCTGCCGGCAGTCCCATCGGTGCCAGGTGTACCTGTCTTTCCCGTTACCCCAGTGCCTATGATGTTTGGCATCTTACTAACCTCCGAAATTCGCGATGATACCCAGGTTCAGGGACGGATTGAGCACAATCGGTATCTTGGGCGCCGTGTAATTGCCCACGATGCTATTGCAATCAACCTTAATGTTGCCGAGCAAAACGATCCGCCCACCCTTCCAAATACGAACGTCATTCGCGAAGAACACCTTGAGGTTCGCCGCCAGCTTCAGCTCGGCATTGGGCAGGACATCGACGTTTTGCAGGAAAACGCCAACGATGGAACCACCTGAAACGACTTTCGAGATCGTTGCGGCGTCGTTGGCCAAGGCGGTGGAATCGCCGTAGACATACTGATAGGCCAGCGCTTGCAGCGATGTGTGCTGCTCCGGTGTTACCTTCGCAGCAGCGGCAGCACCCCGCGCGAGTGCGAGATCCGCCGGCGAGAGAGCCCGGAGTTTGCGCCGCTTCCCTACGGGATCCGGAACCCCCAGCCAGAGCTTCGCGTCGGCTATGTCTTTCGGGGTCAACGTAACATAGCCTGGCGCGCTCTTGCCGGCCGCGGGCGCGGAAAGTGTCAGTGATTTTCCTTCTGGAACCACCAAATCCTGCTGGAATGCGTCAGCGGTCGCTAAGCGATACCGAGACAAACGGGGTGCAACTGTATCAGCCATGTCCTCCTCCTGTCACCGATGGATTTATTCCTTTAAACTCTCTAGCCCAAAAGGATCTCAGTCCAGGTGTCTTCGCTATCTGTATAGTTATACACGAGGCCGCCTCCGTTGCAAGTGTTTTCTCGGAGTTTACAATCGACTCCGCCTCGTGGTGTGTGTTTTTGTACTAACTGCTATCTGGCTTCCCGGGGAAGTAGAAAAGGACTAACATAGTCCGAACAGGTGAAGATAGTTGAGGGTGAGCTCGGCGGCCAAGCCCTGATGTGACGGGAGTCCGATAACTGGCGTTTGGAATCGGGTCATGCCGCGTTGGCCACCGGTGGAGCAAGCTGATATGACGACTGTTTGTGGGACGTCGAGCTCACGCTTCCGTCAGGACGATCTTGCAGTGATCACGTTCAACGTTGTGCCGCCAGTCAATCTGACCTTCAAGTATGAGGAGCTGGGCCGAATGGCAATCGAGAACCGGCGCCAGTATTGCGAGCGCCACGGTTACCGCTTCATCTGTGAGGTTCCGATCGCCGACGACAGGCCCGCCTGCTGGGCGAAGATTCCGGCGCTGCTGGCGGCTCTAGAGATGCACGCCTGGGCTCTGTGGGCTGACAGCGACACGCTGATCTTCGCCCAGGATCGGCGTATCGACGCGCTGTGCGACCCTGACTACGATCTCATCGTGCAGTCCCATGAGGAATACTTCCGCCTCCTCGGCGTGCCCGTGGTGGCCGGTCTCGATCGCATGCCGATTAATACCGGTGTCTTTCTGATCCGCGCATCGGCGTGGTCGCGCGACTTTTTGAAACGTGCATACGAAGAGACGCAATTCGTTTCGGCTGGCGATGTATGGGACGGAATCGGCGAACAGGAAGCCATGATAGCCCTCCTGCGTCGGGCACCTGAAGACCGGCGCAGGATCAAGTATGTCAACGGGCTGCAGAACCACCCGCGCTTCTATCAGCCGGGCGATTTCATAGTTCACTTCTACGGCAACCACGCGCGGCATCGGATTCCCCTCGACGAATGTCATGAGATCATCGGCCGGTGGGACGCTGCCATTCGCGGCTCGGCGCCGCTGCCAGCGGATCGCGCGCGGTTTCACTGGTGCTGCATCCAGAACAAACGAGAGGACTCGCCGACGGTGCGAGGTGATTTATCGCATTATTTCTACCAGCCCGCGGACATCGCGCCAGCGGAGTCCGCCGCATGACGCGCGGGTGGCCGGCGGAAAGTCGAGAGGGGCCTCCCGACGGCGCGGTCGTCCCCGCCAGCGATCGGTCCCGATCCATCTACCGCGAACCCTACGTCGGCCTCTACCCGTCGCTATATCTCGCGCCGTGGCGGCGCAAGCATGAACTCAACGCGGCGAATCTGAACCGCATCCTGTCAGGCTTGCGCCCTTCCCAACCGAGATGGCTCGACCTCGCCTGCGGGCAGGCATGGCACTTTTCTGTCTTGGCGGGCAGGGCGCGAATGTTCGGACTCGATCTCAGCGAGGCGCAACTCCAGCGTGCGCGTGCCAGCGCGCCACATGCCCGGTTCATCCTGGGCGACATGGCGGAGGCTCCGTTTGCGCCAGCCAGCTTCGATCTCGTGTCCAACTTTTGGGCTGGCTACTGTTATCTCCGCAATCGCGCGCGTATCGCCGCGCTCGTTCGCGCTGCGGTCGAGTGGATTTCGCCCGGTGGGGCGCTCTATTTCGAAGTCCTGCTTGGGCGCAACCTGGCGTCTTTTAACCAGTCCACCTACGCGCGACGCACGACCTTTGCCGTGACGCCGCTCAGTGACGACTTCGCCGAATGGCGGTACGACGACGCCGGCGGGTGCCATCTCATGACCAGTCCTCCGCTCAATGATTTTCTCGATGTGGTCTCGCCCGAGTTCGCCTCCGTCGAAGCGCGCCACGACGGAGGCTTCATGTACCATCTGGTAGCGACCGGACGCCGCTAGGTTTACCTCCTGGTCAAATCACGGAAGCCCTGCCTACACTACGAGAGAGAATGAGAAGTGTGCCCCGCATGGCTCGTCGAGGAATCCCAAGCCCACCTCCAAACGTCCACGGAGTCCGGCTCTGGGAGATCGCTCCGAAGCGGCATCCACACGCGCTGGTCAGGTGTCACGGCCGCCGGCGCCGTGGCCGCCTGACAATCTAATTGGACAGGCCATGGCTGAAATTCAACACTCCCACGCTGAACTCCGCGCCGCAGTGATGCTGGCCGGCAGGAGATCCACAAGCTGAACTTCGGGCGTGCCGACAGCCCCGTGCTTGCGCTGCTTCGACGCGTGCTGAGGGACGCCCGCGCGGTCGCACGAAGAGAGGGAATTACCACGTGGGTCTGGCTGAAGTTGAAAAGGCCCGATTAGGGCCGCAGGACAGCTTCCGATATGGCGCGATAACGCTCGCTCAGAAGCAACATCACCGGGCTCTGTGTGGAATGGTCAGAGCCGCCGCTGCCGCGAGCTTCTCGTCCTGCGTCCACGGCGGCCCAAGCGTCTTCCCCATCGCGGAGAGTCGCGCCTGCAACTCAGAGATTGATATGCTCAGCGCTGCCGTGCACTGTTCCAGCACCTCTCGCTCCTTGATGCCCAGCACCTCCAGCCCGCACGCCTCGCACGCGCTCTTCAACACTTCCCGATAGAAAACTCCTTCAGCGGTATGAATCAATGGATGCGCGGAGAGTATCCGGGTGAGTTCAGGCAGCGGCTTGCCCGATCCGAGCAGAACTGCCGCTCCCAACACGCGGAAGCCATCGTTGGCGAGCATAGCGACGGCCTCTTTCACCGCGGCGGCCGCCATTTTCACCGCAACCTCCTCTGTGCGCTGGAGAAAGACTGCCGCTTGCGGCAGTTGCATCTCCTCCGCCGCGTGATAGGGCTGACGCGCCCGGTGACCCGAGCCTTGCGTCATCTCGATCCGTCGCCGCAGGACTGCTGACCCACCCGACACGGCGACCATCACCGCCCAGCCCGAATGGGCACGAAGCCCGAGCGCCGCCGAGCGCGTCTTGGTAGCCGGAGTTTCCATTTTGGCTCTGAGCTTCTAGCCATAATACACCCAGCCGAGCAGCCGCGGTCGCTACAATTGAGGCGTCTGCCGCTCACCGTCTTCGACATCAAAGGGATCCACGGCCACCGCCGTGAGCGCATCGAGGCGGCCGTCGTCGCCGGCGGCAAACACACCAAGGCTCCTCACG
>CAZFOP010000338.1:0-4812 GCA_964520085.1 uncultured Solibacteraceae bacterium
TTGTAAAGACGGCGCGCCAATGATACTCGTTACTATTTAGGCCGCGCTGCACTAGCTGAGCTTAGTGGCAAGTTCCCGGTAGACGTTTTCGAGCGCGGCGTCGATTGCCGTGGCGTCTTTGCCGCCGCCTTCGGCCATATCCGGCCGGCCGCCGCCCTTGCCACCGACCGCTTGCGCGACCGCGCCCACCAGCTTCCCTGCCTGCACCTTGGCGGTGAGGTCCTTGGTGACAGCGGCCACGATGGAAACGTTGCCCTCTTCGCCCGAGACCAGCACCACCACCGCGGATTTCCACTTATTGCGCAGCGAATCGGCTAGCGAACGCATCTGCTGCCGGTCCATCCCGTCCAGGTGCGCGGCCAGCACCCTGGCTCCGTTCAGCGTGCGTGCCTGCGTTTCCAGTGCGCCGGCAGCGGATTGCGCCAGTTTTTCCTTCAATTGCTTGAGCTGATGTTCGAGTGCGCGCTCATTGGCGAGCAGCTTGGCGACGTGGTCGGCAAGCTCGGGCTCGGCAGCGTGAACGATCTCGGCGACGCGGCGCAGCGCACCGGTGGCTTCCTGAAACTGGTGCAGCGCGCCTTCCCCAGTGATGGCTTCGATACGGCGTACGCCGGAGGAGATGCTGCCCTCATACACGATTTTGCAAAGGCCGATATCGCCCGTGCGGCCGACGTGTGTGCCGCCGCAAAGCTCCTGGCTGAAACCGGGCACCTTGACGACGCGTACCTGCTCTCCATACTTCTCGCCGAATAGCGCCATGGCGCCAGTGGCGATAGCCTGCTCGAGTGGCATCACGGTCGTGCCGACTGCTGTGTTGCGGAGAATCTGCTGGTTGGTGAGCCGCTCGACCTCTTCGATTTCGGTCGCGTCCATCGCGGCGTAATGGGTGAAGTCGAAGCGCAGACGGCCCGGGTCCACCACGCTGCCGGCCTGTTTTACGTGCGCGCCCAACACCTGGCGCAAGGATGCGTGGAGCAGGTGAGTCGCGGTGTGATTACGGCGCGTGGCATCGCGCAGCGGCGTGGCCACGCGCGCCAGAACGGCGTCACCGATTGCGATGGGCGCATGAGTCAGTATGCGATGAGCGATCAGGCTGGGAACCGGGTAAAACGCAGCTTCGACCTCGGCAGCTTTGTTGGTCGCGTCCGCGTACAATTCGCCGCGGTCGCCTACCTGGCCGCCGGACTCCGCGTAGAACGGCGTCCGGTCGAGCACCAGCTCGGCACGGGCGCCGGTCGGCACGCGCTCGACTGGCTGCCCGTCCACCACCAGACCCACCACGCGCGCTTCGGCCTCCAGTTCTTCGTAGCCGAGAAACTTGGTGCGTCCCTGTTCGATCAGCTTCTGGTACGCCGGCGCGACGACGCTCTTGTCGGCGCCCTTCCAGCTTGCCCGCGCTCGCTCGCGCTGCTGCTCCATCTCCCGTTCGAAGCCTTCGCGATCGATCACGAGCGAGTGCTCGCGGGCCATGTCCTCCTGCTCATCGAGCGCGAGGCCGTAGGTGTCGTAGAGCTTGAACGAGACCGCACCGGGAATCGCGCCAGAGACCGATTTGATGGCGTCGTTGAACACTTTCTCCGCCACCAGAAACGTGGTTGCGTAGCGATGCTCTTCGTCCTTGACGACGCGGGCGACGCGGCCGATGCTCTCCATAAGCTCGGGAAACGCGGGCTGCATCAGCTCGGCCACGAAGCCCGTGAGTTTATAAAGATATGGATCGACGACGCCGACCATACGGGCATTGCGCATCGCACGGCGCATGATTTTGCGCAGTACGTAGCCGCGGCCATCGTTAGATGGGAGCACGCCGTCGTGGATCAAAAAGGCCGCCGCGCGCGCGTGATCGGCGGCAATGCGCAGCGCCGTATCGACCCGCGCGTCCGCTCCGTGTTGCACGTTGAAGAGTTCGGCCGCTCGCAACACGATGGGAAAAATCAGGTCGGTATCGTAATTGGAAATCTTGCCCTGCAGCACGGCGGCGATGCGCTCCAGACCCATTCCGGTGTCGATGGAAGGCCGCGGTAACGGCGTCAGCTTGCCGCTCGCGTCGCGGTCGTACTGCATGAACACCAGGTTCCAGATTTCGACAAAGCGGCCGCCCGCATCGCTGGGAAACGGCTCGTCCTCGTGGCCGGGTTCGCTCGCTTCCGGGCCCAGATCGTAATGGATTTCCGAGCACGGCCCGCACGGCCCCGTCTCACCCATCTGCCAGAAATTGTCTTTTTCGTCGAGGCGGAAAATGCGGCTCTTCGGCACGCCGGCGACCTTCTGCCAGAGCTGCTCGGCGTCGTCATCCTCGCGGAACACGGTGACGTAGAGCTTGTCCTTGGGCAGGCCGTAATCCTTGGTGATGAGGTCCCAGGCGAACTCGATGGCCTCGGCTTTGAAATAATCGCCGAAGGAAAAATTTCCCAGCATCTCGAAGAACGTGTGATGCCGGCGCGTGTAGCCGACGTTTTCCAGATCGTTGTGCTTGCCACCTGCGCGCACGCATTTTTGCGTGCTGGTGGCGCGCGAGTAAGCGCGCTTCTCCTGACCGAGGAACGTGTCCTTGAACTGGTTCATGCCGGCGTTGGCGAACAGCAGGGTCGGATCGTTGGCGGGTACCAGCGAGGAGCTGCGCACCACGCGGTGGCCGCGGGCGGCAAAGAAGTCGAGAAAGCGCTGTCTGGTTTCGTGACCTGTCACGGAGATTCCTTACGGGCGAGAGAGTAAGTTCAATTGTAGCGAAGTGGGACGATTTAGAGAGGCGCGAGCCGGGTCGGGTCACAAATGCCCGGTGCCCCACCCCCATGGATTGGGGGCGTCATTGGAGATCGATAATGACGCTGATCTCGGTGTAGACCGGGACCGGCTTGCCATCGAGAACCGTCGGCTTATAGTGCCACCTCTTGACCTGCTCGATGGCTTGTTCGTTGAGGGCTACGGTATTCGGCGCCGTCGGAAATGCAAGGCGGAGAATGCGCATATGAGCGACGTTCCCCTTCTCGTCAATCACAGCACTCAGCAGGAGCCCGTTTCCAGCGCCGGCTGGGCGCTTTTGAGCATCGAGGACCATCTTGTGGGTGGATTTGGAGACCGGATAATCGCGGAGGTTGCGGTCGTCCTTGTCTCGAACGGGTAGGTCCTTCGGCGCGTCCACAGCCGTTGGCGTTGGCTTGGCTGCCGGCTGCGGATTTGGGCGAGGCGCCGAGGCGCAACCCGCCAGAATCGCGATCACGGCAATACAAACCGCGCCTTTCGCTACCAGGCAAACGCACCGCCGGCCGGCTCCAGCCAGCCCTCTCGATGCCGGGGTCATAACTGCACTTATCATGCTCCCCGCCGGTTTGCGAGTCAAGGTTGTCTGCGCAGCTCCGCCGGACGGGCCCTGGCCATGCCCGGCGTCCAAGGGAATCGCTCACGCCACCGCCGCCAGCGCTTGTGCGAAATCGGCAAGCAGGTCGCGCCAGTCCTCGATTCCGGCGGAGATGCGCACCAGGCCGTCGGTGACGCCGGATTCGGCGAGCTCCTGTTGGCTCATGCCGGAATGCGTGGTGGATTTCGGATGGCAGGTGAGCGTCTCGACGCCGCCCAGCGACACGGCGCTTCTGGCGATGTGCAGGTGGCGCAGGAACTCGAACGCGGCCGACTTGCCTCCGGCAAACTCGAGCGAAAAAATGCCGCCGGGATACTCGCACTGCTTGGCGTAGATGCGTTTCTGCTCAGGATCCGTGAAGAGTGTGGGATACATGACGCGGGTGAGCTTGGGATGGCCGTTGAGAGCCTCGGCGATGCGCTGGGCGTTCTTGCTCTGGCGGTTCATGCGGAGCGCCACTGTGGGCAGGCGGCCATCCAGCATCCAGCACTCGTCGGGCTGCAGAATGTTGCCGAACATGCTGCGCCGGCTGCGGAGTTTTTGAATCATCTCCAGGCTCTTCGTAATGGCCACGCCGGCGACCATGTCGCTGAAGCCGGAGAGATACTTGGTGGCGGAGTAGAGCACGATGTCGACGCCCCAAAGCATGGGGTGCTGGAAGGTGGGTCCGAGGAAGGTGTTATCGACCATCACGATTGGGTGGTCGGGATGAGCGGCGGCGGCGGCACAGGCGCGCTCCAGATCGGTCATGGTCATGGTGGGGTTGGCTGGCGTTTCCAGATACACGATGCAGCAGTTTCGTGCGGCGCAAATGGCGGCGTCGATGCCCTCGGTATCGCCCGCGCGCACGGGAATGCCGCGAACGCCGAACGGTTCGAGGAAGGTGTGGATGAGGCCGGTGGTGCCTCCGTAGAGCGGTGTGGTGTAGACGATGGTGGCGTCGGGCCGGGCGTAGGCGAAGAAAGCGGTCATGATCGCCGCCATGCCGGAATTGAAGACCGCCGCGTGGCGGGCGCCGGCTTCGAGCGGCACAATCTGGTCCTCCAGAATTTCGGCGTTGGGATGGGAAAAACGCGAATAGATGAGGTCGGCGCGCTCGCCATCGGCCGGCTTGATCTTTCCGGTGGTTATGGCGAAAGCGCGTTCGGCCGCTTCTGGGCTTGCGAAAACGTACGTGGAACTGCGAAACACCGCGGGCCGCGCCGATCCTAACGAAAGACTGGGGTCGAAGCCTCTGGTTAACACTGCGGTGCGCGGGCGCACGTGGCCCTGCTCTTGATCATGATCCGCCATAAGCACTCCTTGAGCCGAGTGTAGCCGCTGGCGCGGTGCGGTGGGTTATGCGCAGCGCGGGGCGGGCGCCGATTGGGCCGCGGTTGGTACCATAGAGATTACCCCTACAATGGATGATCCGCAGAGCGTAGACCTCAAGCAAACCGTCAATTTGCCGAAGA
>CAZFOP010000339.1:0-4768 GCA_964520085.1 uncultured Solibacteraceae bacterium
CGGCGCGATCGATGCCCGCCGCAGCCAGGTAATAGCTGCGCAAGCCATCGAGCGCAGTGGAGGTGCGTTCGGTTTCGCCGCGAATCGTGGTGGCCAGCGAGAACCCGATCACCGACAGCGCGGCGGAAAGCCAGAGCACCATCAGCAGCGCGCTGCCGCGGCGCGTCCGGGAATTCCCCGCCGACTTTTCTTGCGCCACGTTCCGAGGCTCTCCGGGTTGGATGCCTTCCCAAGGCTCACGAAACGGTGAGAGGATGCGCCCGCAAGCGGGCATTGGCAAGCTACAGCATGCCCCACCCATGCCGGTCCAGCCCACGCGCGTTCTGTTAGAAGTCGTCATATTGGACCTGCCAGGACCGGTGGATGCGGATCGGCGCCGTCACGGTGACGGGTTGCAAACGGGAAGGGTCGGCTACGAGCGGTGCCATCTCGACGCGAATCGCCACCGGCCAGCCGGTGCCCGTCGCGCTGGTCGTCCACTGCGGCGGCTGCAATTGCCCCCGCCCGCCGGGCACTGGCTGCGTCACCAGATAAGAGAAACGGCAATAGGCAAGTTGGTCCGCCAACACGAAAGAACTGGGGCTGGCCTCGATTGGCGTAAACTGCGCGGTCCCGCCGCTGGGGCCTCGCGTGATATCGATGCAGGCGCGGCCGGCGTCCATCTGCGTGTAGGGCTTTTCGTTCACGACCAGCCGCACGCCGTTGCCTTCGTCGCCCGGGATCACGACCAGTTCGAGGATCAGCGCTGGGCCGCGCCAGCCTTGTTGCAGCGAAAACGTGGAAACCAGCCGCATCGCCTGCGGCTCGGCCTGAAAGAAAACGACGCGGGAGCCGGACGCGTCCAGGCGCCCGCCGCACGGCGCCATCACCGGCACCATCCCTTCCAACTCCTGCAACAGAACCCGTTGCGCGCCGGCCACCCGCCGGTCGGCGAGCAGCTTTTCATCCGTCTTGTGCAACGCCCGCAAGGCGACGTTGAGCGACAGCATCATGCCGACGGAAAGGACGCTCAGCAGGACGACGGCAATTAGGACCTCGATCAGCGTCACGCCAGCCTGCCGGCTGCGCGCCGCGGTCCGCCTCATGGCGCGACCAGCCTGCGCCGCAGGCCCTCGATGGTGAAGGTCCGGCGCTGGCCGCCGGGTATCCACCAGATCTCGAGCCGCACGTGGTCGAGCGCCTGGGCGTTCGGCGACGGACTGGGCGGCTCTTCAAATGGCGCGACTTGCGCCTCCCAGCCGGCCTCCATGCCGCCAGTCAAATCGGGGTCAAACACGCCGGCCAGTGGATAGGCGGGATCGGCCAGTATGTCGTTCATCCGCAGGCGTCCCAACTGCACCACTCGGTCGTAATCGCGCAGCCGCGCCGCGTTGTGCACGGCGCCGGAAATGGCCCCCAGCAGCCCCACGACGGCAATCGCCATGATGAGTGTGGCGACGACCATTTCGAGCAGCGTAAATCCGTGCGCGCGCCTCACTCTGTATTGACGTGTTCCACGCGCGGAAAGCCGGTCATGGGGTCCAATTGCACCCGGCGGCGACCACCGTGGCGATTGGAATACTCGACGCCGATGGCCGGCGTCGCGCCGCCGGGGAGGAGCAGAATCTGACGGTCGGCGCGGCCGCCGCCGCTGGAGTCTTCCAGGCCCGCGGCGCCTTCGGCGTCCGGCAGTACATGGTCCATGGTGATGCCTTGCGGCATTTCGAACCGCCGCGCGAAGCCGCCGCTGCCATCTGCGGAGATGGTGCCGTCCTTGAGAGAGATCACCACCACCACCGGCTGCTCGCTGCGTTCGGCATGGGTCACCGCCCCGTTCAAGAAGCCTGCGATCGCGTCGCCAGTCGAGGCCAGCCGTATGCTGTCCAGACCGGCCGAAACCGAGGGGATGGAGACGCCCACCACGATGGCGAGCACGGCCACCACCACCAGCATCTCGAGCAGCGTCACACCGCGCTGGCGGCTGGTAGGACAGACCATCGGTTTTCGTGGTCTGTCATCGATGGCCACAGTGCGCAGGCTCGACAGGCGAGGAATTGACAGACGACAAAAACCGATGGTCTGTCCTACCTCCGGCCTAATGGCTTTTCCAGCTCTCGATATCGGCATTGATTCCGTCGCCGCCGGGCTGGCCGTCGGCGCCATAGCTGATTATGTCCGGCTCGTCGCCGTGGTCGCCGGGGAACTTGTACACCCAATCGTGGCCCCAGGGATCTTTCGGAATCTCCTGCGGCATGTACGGCCCGTTCCACTCGGCAGCATCCGCCGGTTTCTCCCGCAGCGCCCGGAGGCCCTGCTCGGTCGTGGGGAAATTCCCGTTGTCCAACTTGTACGTGCCCAGCGCGCCCATAAAACCCGAAATCTGCGCGCGCGCAGCCGTGATCTTGGCCTTATCGACGTTTGACCATAGCTTCGGCCCGACCAGGGCCACGAACAACCCAATGATCGTCACCACTACCAGCATTTCGATCAGAGTGACGCCGGCCTCGCCCCGTTTCCGTCTCTTCGCCGTCTGTTTCATTTCACACCTGCACATCGTTGATGCTCGTTATCGCGAGCAGCATACTCAAAATCAAAGACCCGACCACTATGCCCATCACCAAAATCACCACTGGCTCGAAAACGCTGGTGAACCGGCGGATGGCCGCCCGCGTCTCATTTTCGTAGATATCGGCCATTCGGGCGAACATCTGGTCCAACCGGCCGGTCTCTTCGCCCACCGTCAGCAGGTGGGCGGCCAGCGGCGGGAAGACTCCCGCCTTGCGTGTGGGCCCCGCGATGCCCTCACCGCGCTTGACTCCGTTGGCGACGCCAACGAGCGATCCGGCGATCATCCGGTTGTTCAGCGTGGCCGCGCCGATCCCGATCGACTGCACCAGGGGAACCGAGTTTTCGAGCAGCGTGGCCATGGCGCGCGCGAACCGCGCCGTCTCCGCCTTTAGCAGCGCTATGCCCAGCAGCGGCAGTTTCAGCCGCGCACCATCCCACCACAACCGGCCCGCCACCGTGCGCGTGTAAACGCGCCAGATAATCACGGCCGCCACGAAGCCGGCCAACACGAACCAGCCGTAGGTTTTGATCAGATCGCTGGCTTCGAGCATGAGCCGGGTCGGCGTGGGCATCTTCATGTGGCCATCCTGGAAGATGATGGCAAAGCGCGGCACCACGAAGGTGAGCAGGATGATCACGGAGGTCGCGCCCACCGCCGCCAGCAGCGCCGGATAGATCATCGCCGAGACGATGAAGCTGCGCAGATCGTCGCGCGAGCGTTCGAATTCGGCCAGCCTGGAGAAGATGATGGCCAAGGCGCCGGAGGCTTCGCCCGCCCGCACCATGTTGATGTAAAGATCGGAGAAGTACTCGCCGTGCGTGGCGAGGCTGTCGGCCAGCGTACGGCCGCCCTTCAGCACTCGCAACACGTCGAGCACGATGAAGCGGAACTGCGGCCGCTCAGTCAGCTCGGCCGTGATCGAAAGCGCGCGGTCCAGCGGCACGCCGGCATTCAGCAGCGTGGAAAGTTCCTGGGTGAAGAAGAGCACGTCGCCGCGCTTGCGGCCGCCGAAGCTCGGCAGCTTGATTTCAATCGACTGCTTCTTGGGCGTGGGGCCGACGTAAACCGGCGTCAGCCCTTGCTTGCGCAGCTCACGGGCGATGGTTCGCTCATCGTTGCCGGTCAGGCTCCCGGTGCGGATCTTGCCGTCGGAGGCCACCGCGCGAAAAAAGTAGGTGCTCGCCATCAGCTCGCTCGCGGCTCCAATCCGGGGTGGCGCGCCTCGCGCACGGGTAGGACAGACCATCGCCTTTCGTCGTCTGTCATCGTTTGCCGGGCGGGAACATCGACAGACGACAAAAACCGATCGTCTGTCCTACCAGTGATTCGCGAATGAGTGTCGGTCCGCACTAGATATCCTGCGTCACGCGCATCACTTCATCGACTGTGGTGACACCGTTGCGCACCTTTTGCCAGCCATCCTCGCGCAGGTTGCGCATCCCGGCGCGGCGCGCGGCCTCGGTCAGCCGCGAGGCGTTGGCGTTTTCCATAATCAGCCGCCGGATTTCGTCGTTGAGCTGCATCAACTCGAAGATGCCGACGCGGGAGATGTAACCGCTGCCGTTGCAGACGGCACAGCCGGCCCCGCGGTAGCTGCGCACGCGCGTACCATCCGGCGCCACCGCCTCCTCCGCCGGCTGCTTGCAGTCGTTGCAGATGACGCGCACCAGCCGTTGCGCCAGCACGGCCACCAGCGACGAGGTCAGCAGGTAATTCTCGACGCCCATATCGGCGAGACGGGTGACGGCGCTGGGCGCGTCATTGGTATGCAGCGTGGAAAACACCAGGTGGCCGGTGAGCGCGGCGCGGATGGCGATGTCGGCGGTCTCGCGGTCGCGGATTTCACCCACCATAATCACGTCCGGGTCCTGCCGGACTATGTGCCGCAGCCCGGAGGCGAACGTCAGCCCGATCTGCGGATTGACGTGGATCTGGTTGATCCCGTCCATCTGGTATTCCACCGGGTCTTCGATCGTGATGATCTTCTTATCGGGAAGGTTGATACGCTTGAGCGCCGAATAGAGGGTGGTCGATTTTCCGCTGCCGGTCGGCCCGGTGACCAGGAAAATACCGTGGGGCAGACTGGTGAAGTGCTCCATCTGCTGCAGCATCCGTTCGTCGAAGCCCAGCCGGCGCAGATCGTAAAAATCCCCCGCCGAGCGGTCGAGCAGGCGCATCACCACGCTTTCGCCATACAGCGTCGGCAGCGTGGAAACGCGC
>CAZFOP010000340.1:0-4766 GCA_964520085.1 uncultured Solibacteraceae bacterium
CGGAAGTTCAGTACCAACTGAGTGCAACGTTCCCTGGCCAGGGATAAGAACTAGCGGCGGTGCCTGGCGCCACAGTCCCAACTTCAGTATGACGGGTGTGTCAAGGGATTTTGGGGCTAAGTGATTGGAAGAGTTGGGATGAAAAGTTGTGACTGGGTGAGAAGTGGGGAAGAGCTTCCGGGCTTCGCCCGGTGGGCCGGTCGGGGACCTGCCCCACTTATCGTGGCGGGCCTTGCATCGCATCGTTCAGCCCGCGGAATATCTCGTCATAGTGCCCGCTTTCGGCAGCGAAGCGCAGGCGCTTCACGTTCTCGACGCAAATCTCCTGCACTGCTGGCTGGGTCTTCAGGATCTCCATCACCTCCGCGATGAACCGATTAAGCGGCATCGCGCGCGGGTCGGCTGCCCCGTTCAACAAGTGCGTGGCCACATACGGCGGAATGAGTTCGATAACCTCCGTTGCCGTCCCCTGTAACTGATAGCGAAGCGACTCGGTGTACGAGTGAAGCGCCGCCTTAGTAGCGCAGTATGTTGGCGTGGACGCCAAAGGTAGAAAAGCAAGCCCGGAAGAAACGTTCATGATCGCCGAGTAAGTCTGCTTCTCGAGCGACGGCAGCAACGCCGCGGTCAGTCGAATCGGCCCCAGAAGGTTCGTTGTGACGATGGCCTCCGCGTCGGACAGATCGCCCGCCGGGACGCGCAGATTTTCGAAGCGCATAATCCCGGCGTTGTTGATGAGCACATTGAGCGCCGGATAGCGTGCCGCCAGCTCGGTTGCGAAGGCGCGGATACTGGCGGGGTCTTCCACATCCAGCGTCAGCGATTCCATGCCTGGGTTCGCTGTCACGGTTTCGTCGAGCGCCTGCTTGCGGCGGCCGGCGACGATGACGCGATTTCCCAATGCATGGAAAGCCTCCGCCAGGCCGCGTCCAATGCCGGAGCCGCCGCCCGTGATCAGAATTGTATTTCCAGTGATCCGCATGGAATTAGTGTATCCCGGCTCTCGGGCGCCGTGCCCTTGGCCATCTTCCAAAAAGTAACGCGGCAATCCCATTGCCCGCCTCCTCCGTCTACATCGCGCCGGGCGGCACCGCTTGGAGGCCAACAGCCGGTTTGCCGGAAGTGATTTCGAAGGGAATGCTTTGCGCCGCAAGCGGGGTGATGGGCAGCGCACATCTCATGCCGCCTTCATAACCCGCGGCCGGCGGCTGCGGCCGCGTTGGTTTCGCTTGGCGGAATAGCCCTATTGAGCTATCGATTTTCGGACTTGCCAGCGGGTGTGGATCGTTATAATGCGAAACAGGTGGGCCGGACGAGGGCCTGCCACTGGGGACAATCCGCGCCGCCGGGTTGCTCGCGGAAGGAAAGTGTCATGCGCTCCTGGTTCTGTTTTCTATTCCTGCTCGCGTTCCTGTGGCCGCCGCCCGCCCACGCGATTAAGCGCCGGAAGGATCCCATCCACGATTTCGGTTCCACCAACTGCGTTGCCGGCATGATTCAAGGCGCGGTGTATGACATTCCGGAAGATACACCGAAGCTGGAGCCGCTGCTGCCGGCGCTCGAATAAACGCAGCCGGATGGCACCGTGTGCACCTTTGCCCTCGATGTCCCGGTGCGGTCCTGGCTGCAAGGCATCCCCGGCGTGACGGGCCGCCTGGAATGGTTCGCCATCGACTACCATGCCGACTTCTGGGTGGAAGAGCCCGGCAGGTACTCGTTCTCCCTGGATTCCGACGATGGCAGCCTGCTGTTCATCGACGGGCTTCGGATCGTGAATAACGACGGCGTGCACATGGTGGGCTCTGCCGACGGCCATGCCGAGCTGACGAAGGGAATGCACCATCTGCGGGTGCCGTATTATCAGGGCCCGCGCGATGCAGTGGCCCTGGTGCTGACGGTGAAACCTCCCAACGGCAAATGGAAGCTCTTCGACGTTCGCGACTACCGGATGCCGATGCAGGCGCCGCAGCCTACGGCCATGGACGACGAGCATCGCCCGATCCTGCGGCGAGCCTCAGCGGCTCACGACCCGCTGGGTGCGCGGGTCTATGAACAGCCCGCCATGGCGGCCCTCCAGACCACCCCTCCGCTGCACGCCTTCGATTTTCACCTTGCCGTTCTCCGCTTTCGGCCAGGCGTGCAAAGCTCGCAGTACGCCGTCGCAGTGGACGTGCCCGGAGCGGGCATCAAGATCGCACAGGACGTCGATCGCACGAACCGGCTGCACGTGGTGGTGTTGGCGCTGATCCGAGATGAAGCGGGCCACGTGGTGGAGAAGATGAGTCAGGACTTTTCGTCCGGAATACCGGACGCGCGGCTGGCCGCATTCCAGGCGGGTTCGATCAGCTACACGCACGGCGTCACGCTGCCGCCGGGCCGGTACACGGTGGAAGCCGCAGTCGCCGATCGCGAAGCCAACCAGGCCAGCGTCCAGACCGTGCAATTCGAAAATCCCGAATACGGCGGGGTCGCCCTCAGCGACCTGATGCTGGTGAACAAGTTGGAGGAGCTTGACGGGCTGCCGGATCAGGACGATCCGCTGGAACATGGCGGCAGGCGGGCGTCGCCGGAGTTGGGAGGCGTGGTGAGTGCGGCGTCCCATCCGTTCATCTACTTCCTGGTCTATCCCGACCCGGCTGCCGACGGGAAGCCGCGGATGGAGGTTGCGCTCGCGCGCGCCGGCCGCATCGTCGTGCGCCAGAGCGCGGAACTTCCCGCGCCAGACGCGTCAGGTGCCATTCCGATGAGCGTCGCCACCCTGGCCGAGCCCGGTCATTATGCGATCACCGTCGCCATCCAACAAGTCAGTCAGCGCGTGGAGCGGCGCCTGGAGTACACGGTGACCGGGCAGTAGTCGCGCGCCCTCGCCTGTTCCGGCGGACCGCTAAGCGGAAGAACCGGGCTTCGACCGATCGGGTTTCACAGTTCCAGCTTGCCCTGGTAGATCATCTCGTCCGGGACGAAATTCTTGGCGAATTTCAGCCGGCCGATCTCGGCATCGAATTCGACCTGTTTGTCTTTCCGCGAGATCTCGGTGCTGCGCGGGAAAAGATAGACGATCACAGGTCCATCGTCGCGAAGCAGAACTTCCACGCTGGAAGGCGTCATATCCTTTTTCCCGTCGCGTTTGAGCGCCGCGCGATTCTTCAGCCCCGCGCCCAGGTTGTCGGGATCCCCATGCAGGAAGCCGCTGGGCAACCCGTATACCGCAATCGCGTAATGGTCTTCATCCACCGCGGGCGCATTCAGCTCGTGTGCGATCAGTTGCGCGGAACTCATGGGCAGCGCGCTGATCCACCGCAGCGTCAGCGTTGGCAGCGGGCCGGAATCCGCACTCCCGCCGTCGCCCGGCACTCCCCCCGCGCCGTTCGTGCCGCTGCGCCTTCCCATTCCCGGCATTCCAAGGTTGACCCCGCCCATCCCGATGCCGCCCGGGGCGATGCCAACCCGCTCATGGCCGAGCTTGCCCGATTCGTTCGGCGCCGGTGTCACGGTCTTCGTCCACGGCGAGTCCGTGAGCACCAGCCGCGCTTCTTCCGGGCTCCATTCCGCGATTCGCTTGTCCATCCATACCTGTGCGCCGGCAGTCATCGCCGCGCTGCCGGCGGCAATCAGTACGATCCAGACAGACGTTCCTCTTTTTGGCATCGATTTAGTTAGACGCGCTCCGCTCCCCGCCCGTTGCCGTGCGCGGAGGTCACTTGCTGGAAGACGGGCAAGCTAAAGCATGCCCCACCACAGTCTAAAACAGCCGGTCCTGTTTCTTCAGGTTGCCGAACGTGTTGACGTTGGCGATCGAAAAGGAAAACATGAATCGGCTTTCGTCGCGGATGCCCGCGTTGTAGCGGCGGTATTCCACGTTGAAGCCGCAGCAATCGGTGTTGTAGGTGACCAGGGCGGTGGTGTACTCGAGCACCCTTTGGCGGTAGTCGTAAACGGCTTCGACTCCCGCATTCCAGCCGCGGTTGTTGGGATCGCCGTACTGCACGCGGACCCGGTACTGGTTGGCGTAGGGAACCAGCAACGGGTTGGTATGCACTTCATAGTCGCCGGCCGAGACAAAGTACTTGCGCCAACGCTCGTCGATGGAGAAACCGCTATCGACGATGGCGTGCGAGTGGGGGTCGTAATCGGCCTGCCAGTTCACGCCCAGCCCGTTGATGGGGCTGGCGCGGAACATGGAAACCACGGGTGAAGTGCTGCGCGGGCCGAGCACGAAGGCGTAAGCGCTGAGATCGGCCGTGGCGGCGAACACGTTCGACTGGCCGGCGACCACCGCACCGCCGAAATTCGGGTCGAAGTACCGCTTCTCTTTCAGCTCCCAGGTCAGAATTTCCCGCACGGTATCGCCGCGCTTGGCATACAGGCGGTTGGCGAGGGAGAACTCCAGCTCGTTGGTGTCGCTCAGCAGGTCGGTTTCATCGAAGCGCACCACACGGTCGAAGTCGCTGCCGACGCCGTTGACGTAGCGGTAGGTGGCGCGCGGTTCGATGACGTGTTTCAACTTGTCGCCGAAGACGGTCTTCTTATTGAAGACGCGTGCCAGGGAAGGAAAAATCAGGTCGAGGGAGAAATCCCGCGCACTGCTCACCAGCTTGCCACCCATCACCTGGTAGGCCACATAGCCCACCTGTTGCGAGACTCCCGTGTTCGGCGCCTGGCTCTCCCCGTAGACCGCCTCGTCGATTCCCACGCTCGGCAGCAGATCGAAGTGCCAGAAGTGCAAAGCGCTGGTGATGTGCGGGGAAAGTTCGAGCCGCGGCGTG
>CAZFOP010000341.1:0-3321 GCA_964520085.1 uncultured Solibacteraceae bacterium
GAAGAAAAGTATGCACGCAGTAGTGATGGAGAGCCTCGAAGAGTACCTCTCCGGTCTGCTGGAACCGGCGGCGCGCCGGCGCATCGAAGACCATTTGCGGGACTGTGCAAGTTGCCGTGCCGGAATGGACGGTATGGCGGAGGCGTCGCGGCTGTTCGGCGCCCTGCGCAGCGAACCCTGCGAGCCCGTTCCGGGCTTTTATGCCCGCGTGATGGAACGGATCGAGACCGCTGGCACGGCGCCTTCCTTTGCCAGCCTTTTCGCGTTCGACCTGGTCCTTGCCAGACGCCTGGCGTTTAGCTGCATCTTGATGCTAGCGGCGATGGGCAGCTTCCTGGTGTCGCGGGAAATCGCCTACCGCGGGAGTTTTACGCCGGATGCGGTGCTGTCGCAAGACAACGCCGCGGCATCCGGCAGCGCGCTGGCGCAGGACAAGATGCTGCTGACGCTGACCGCGTATGAACGCTAATTTGATGGAAAAGGCCGCCCACAGTGGCGCCTGGAACCCCAAGGTAGCCGGCGTAACGGTGCTGACCCTGGTGTTTCTGTGCGGCGTGGCCGCCGGCGCCCTGGCCATGCACCTCGGTTGGCATGACCGCCTCCACCAACCTGCATTCGACACGCCCGCCGGCCGCACGCTCTACTTCGAGCGTCTGAGCAAGCAACTGGACCTGACGCCGGCGCAGGCCGAGCAGATACAGTCCATCCTCGGCGATTTCTGGCAGTACTACCGCACCGTGCTGAGCGACAGCAAGACCCGCATCGAACAGGTTCTTAACGAGGAACAGCGCAAGAAATTCGAGCGCATCCTGCAGGAATCGCAGCACAAGTAAGCGGTGGGGCATCATTTAGGTTACCCTTCTGATTTCCCAAACCAGCACCGCAAAGCCAAAGCTCGATCCACTTCCATGTCGCTCACCCGCAAACCCGCCCGCCGATTGACACACCGGTCTCCGGTAGCGACAATGGTTCTGCTGATGCGCCATCGACGTTGGCTTTTGGTCCTGGTTCCGTTATGCGCCGCGTGGTTTTCTTCCTGCGCCGACCAAGCCTGGGAAGTTCGCACCTACCCGCTAGGGCAGAAAGTTACAATTGGACATCTGACCTACGCCGCCATCGAGACGCAGTGGTACCCTGCGTTGGGCGACGGCCCCGCGGCCCGCGCGGCGCAGAACCAGTTTCTGCTGGTGCGGCTGAGTGTCGCAAACGGCGGCAGCACCGAGACGGCGGCGCCCAATCTGAGCGTCGAAGACAGCACCGGGCACAGCTTTCCCGAGCTGAGCGATGGGGAGGGAGTGACCGACTGGATCGGCACACTGCACATGTTGGAGCCCGCCGGTACACTCAGTGGCAACGCCGTTTTCGACGTCCCTGCCGGCCACTACACGCTGCGTATTCTCGACGAAGACAGCCAGCACGAGGCCCGCATCGACCTGCCGCTCGACTTCCAAAGCTCGCCGGCGGAGGTTCTCGGTTTGGACCCGCTGAAGCCCGCACCGCCTTCCCTGGGCAAGAAGTAGAGCGCCGCCGATTTTGGAAGAACCGTTTGCCCGAAACGGACATCACAAACATACGGTGAGTCGCTTGGCTGTCAAGAGGTCTTAAAATTGAATTATGTGGCCCACGCTTGCCATCCTCCTCTTTTTGTCGCAGGCGTCCGACTTCGCGGGCGACGGGCTGAAGGCGCTCGAACGCGGCCAGTATGAAACCGCCACTGAGGCGTTTCGCGCAGCCGTCGCGGCAGACCCCGCCGATTACAGCGCCCATTTCAATCTGGCTCTGGCGTACGGACTTCTCGCCCGCGACGAGGATGGGATTGCGGAATACCGTAAGACTCTTGAGTTAAAGCCCGGCCTGTACGAGGCCGAGCTCAACTGCGGCATGTTGCTGCTGCGGCGCAAGGATGCGGGCGCCGAGGCGCTGCTCGACGCGGCTGCGGCACAGAAGCCCGACGAATTCCGCCCGCGTTTCTTCCTGGCCGAAGCCCAGTCGCAGGCGGGCGCACTCGATCGCGCCGAAGCCAGCTACCGCCGCGCCATCGAACTGGACTCCAGATCCGCCGCCGCCGAATCCGGCCTCGGTCGCGTGCTGGCGCGCGAGGGCAAGCTGGCCGATGCGGCGCCGCATTACCGCCAGGCTGCCGCACTCGACCCCAAGTACCGCAACTCGCTGCTGGAGCTGGCCGCCGCTTACGAAAGTGCGCACCAGCCCGCCGAAGCAGTCGCCATCTATCGCGATTTCGCCGGCGATCCCGCCGCGCAGGCGCACCTCGGCCAATTGCTGCTCGATGCCAAGCGATATGCCGAAGCGGTGACGGTACTCGAAACCGCATACGCCAGAGATCCGTCCACAACGAATACCGTGTCCCTGGCGATGGCATACGCGTTTTCCGATCGGCCCGCCATGGCCGCGCCTTTGCTCGAAAAGGCAGTGGCCGCCGAGCCCGCCAATTTCGATTTGCGCATGATATATGGCCGCGCCTTGCGCGACCTGCGGCAGTTTCCTCGGGCCGCGGCCCAATTCGCCGAAGCCGGAAAGCTCAAGCCGGGCGCCATCGAAGCGTGGCGTGAGTTGGGCGGCGTGCTCTATATGGCCGGGGACATGCCGCGCGCGCTGGCGGCCTTCGACCTGGCCCGTCAATTGGGTGAGAACACCGCCGGTCTCGCCTTTATGCGGGCCATCGTCCTGGACAAGCTGCGCCAATTGAAGCCGGCGCTCGCAGCCTACGAGCAGTTTCTCGCCATGAGCGACGGCAAGCACCCCGACCAGGAGTTTCAGGCGCGGCAGCGGGCGCGCATCATCCGCCACCAGTTGGAGGTGCATTGACGAGAAGCACATCGACGACGCGCGTATGCTTCGTGGCACTGCTGGCGCTCGCCTGGACGGCTGGCGGCTCCCGCGCGGCCGACCTGGCGCAGGTGCGCGCCGAGCCGAACCTGGAAAAGCGCGCGCGGCTCGCCCTGGACGAATCGGACGCGGCGCTGGCAGCCGCCCGCTCCGACTACCAAAAGGGAGACAGCGATCGCGTCACGACCGACGCCGCGAAAATCGCCGATTCCGCCGACCTGGCCCTTCTCTCGCTCGACCAGACCGGCAAAGACCCCCGCAGGAGTTTCCGCTGGTTTAAGTACGCCGAGATCCGCACGCGCGGCCTGCTCCGCAAGCTCGATACCCTGGAGCGCGACATGAATTTCGCGGACCGGCCCGTGATCGAAAAAGCTAGAACCGAGGTGCAGGCCGATCTCATTCAGCTCCTCGTGGAAGTGGAGACCAATCCGTCTGCGATCAACGAGACATTCGGGAATTCAGCTTGAATGTCCA
>CAZFOP010000341.1:3331-4761 GCA_964520085.1 uncultured Solibacteraceae bacterium
CGTGATCGAAAAAGCTAGAACCGAGGTGCAGCAGGTGCATGATAAGCTTCTGCAGGGCCTCATGGAGGGCAAACCAAAATGAAACCACTGGCGTGCTCGGTAGGGTTCGCCTTGCTGCTGGCTACGGCTGGCGTAACCCAGCAGCAGCGCGATTTTCTTTCCGCCAACGAGGCCGATCAGATCCGCGAGGTTCAGCAACCCAACCAGCGGCTGGCCCTCTACGCCGTCTTCGCCCGCCAGCGCATCGACCTGGTCAAGGATATGCTCGCTAAGGACAAGCCGGGCCGCTCCATTCTGATCCACGATGCGCTCGACGACTACAACCGGATTATCGATGCGCTCGACGATGTCGCCGACGATGCATTGCATCGCAAGATCGATGTTTCCGAGGGGCTCAAGTCCGTCGCCGACGCCGAAAGTGAAATGCTGCCCGTGTTGCGCAGGATTCAGGACAGCCACCCCAAGGACGTGGGCCGCTACGATTTCGTGCTCAAGGACGCCATCGACACCACCAGCGACAGCCTCGAGCTGGCGCGAGAGGACTTGGGCCAGCGCGAGCGCGACGTGGAGGCGCGCGAGGAGCGCGACAAGAAGGCCTTGGAAGCTGCCATGTCGCCGGCCGAGCGCAAAGCCAAACAGGATGCCGACCGAAAGGCAGCCGCAGAAGAACAAAAGCGTAAGCCGCCCACCTTGTACCGCCCTGGTGAAAAGCCCGGCGACAAGCCCGCCGATCAGACCACGGACAAGACCAAACCGAAGGACACCGGCGACGGCGACCAGAACTGAGGCCCGGCAGTCTCTGGGGGCAAGGCCGCAACTACCGGTCCTTTGCCTGCGTGCACTTTGGCCTGTGAGTTCTTATTGCGAATCCGTCTTTCCCGTGATGCGTGGGCAGGACGGCATTTATTGCGGCAAATGGCTCCCGAATAGGGTCTTAGCGCCTTTATCTCCGAAGTCTCGCCACCCCAGGCCGGGCAGTACCACAAGTTCAACAAATCACTGGATTTCGCTGCTATGGCATGGTAGAGTTTAAGGCGTAACCATTTCGTGTTATAAAACATAATTAGGAGGTTTTGTTTGTGAATCGTGCACTCAGCGCCAGTCTCCGCGTGGCGTGTGGTTTGTTCATTTTGGCTTGGGCGGCGTTCGCACAAGACACGCTGCAGAATGGAACCTTCGGCACCGGCGACCTCACAGGATGGACCGCACAGGGAACCGCGAATGTGGTCTTGACGCAAGGCGGTATCGTCCCACCAGCCGTAACCTACCAGGTGGAGATCGCCAGTGGCCATGACGCCGGCACACTCGACGGCGCCTCGAACACGTTCGCCGACGTGCCTTTTGCCAACCTGAACAGCCCCCTGGGCCTCGCCGCCGGAGCCTTTGCGGCCGCCCTCCCAGCCGGCTATACTGCACCCACCAACGCCTCC
>CAZFOP010000342.1:0-4740 GCA_964520085.1 uncultured Solibacteraceae bacterium
CGGGCAGAGGGCGCAGGCGGTGAGCAACCTGCGAGCGGCCACGCAGAAATGGGCGCGCGTGCGGCCGGTGACAGCGGGGCACAACACGCGGCTCTACGGCGGCGCGCCGCAGCCGATCGACGATCTGCTGCCGACCACGCTGGTCTGGTACGCCAGCCCGTGCGAAGCCTCGGAGGCATACACGTTGCTGGCATCGCTGTTCCCCGAGAACGATTTGTACCGGACGCGCAGCACGACGTGCGAGAGCCTGCCCGATCCGCATTCCGCGATGGCGCGGGATCTGGCGGAGGCCGTTACACAAGGATCGAGATGAAAGAGAGCGGAGTGAGAATGCGAAAGATCGCCTGGCTCGTCGCCGGCCTGTGCGTGGGGCTTCCCGCGGCCACGGCGCAGGTGCCCACGGTTCGCGCGGAGTTCCCCGATGCGAAGAGCGAAGTTCCCATCACGCGCTGGCAGTTGCTGGGGCCGTTTCCATTCGACAAAAAGGAACTGGACGCGCCAGATGCGGAGCGCCGGCCGGTCGGGCTGAATCGGGATTACCTGAAGGACTTCGGGCAGGATGAGGCCATCATCGACGCAGCGGCGTTTCCGCTGGTCAAGACGCCGATAACGGCGTTGACCTTGCACCGAAGGTTCGCCAACTCGCCCGTTTCCGCGCAGCCCGTGAACAACATACTCGAACTGGCGTCGGTGCGAATGCCGATGGATTATGCGGTGGGCTACGCGGCCGCGGTGGTGGAGAGCGCGGTGGACCAGGATATCGTGATGGCCGTGGGAGCCGACGATCAGGCGCGAATCTGGCTGAATCACGAACTGCTGGCCGCCGATCCCAACACGGCGGCGCACGGGCTGATGAAGTTTCGTATTCTGGCAGGCGCCAGATTGAAGAAAGGACCCAACTTTCTGCTAGTAAAGCTGGGGAATCTGACGGACGATTGGCGGCTGATGGTTACTCTTTTCCCGTTCGAGCGAGCGCGGGAGCTGGCGCGGGATAACGGTGTGAGTCCGATTCTGGTAAGTGGGGTTATCCCGGCGGGGCAACCGCTGCGGCTTCGTGGCGACCTGCTGCCCGAGGCGGGCCGCTTTCACGTCGAGATCGCGAACGCGCGTCATGAGCCGGTGGACTCAGCCGAGGTCGCGATGAGCCGCGTGATGACTCATGCGTCAGCTAAGCTGACTGCGAACCGCCTTTACTATTGCCGTGTGACAGCGGGCAGCGCGAACGAGGACCGGCCGTTTTTCTATGGCGACCTGGAGGCCGGCTACAAGCGCCTGGCAGACAGGGCGGCGCGTCTTCACAACGCCGACGATTCAGTGAACGTCAACATGCAAGCCGAACTGGCGCGGCTGAAGCACTTGTTGCTGCCATCCAGCCGGACCAGCGAATACTGGGACCGGAAAGTGGCGGCGGCGTTCGCGCAGGTGGAGGACGCCCTGGCAGCGTTGGAAAAAGGCGTGGACGTTTTCCGGAGGGCTCCGGGGACGCACCTGCGAGGCTTCCGGGCTGCGGTCGATGGACAAGTGCAGCATTACTGGATACACATTCCGGAAAAGGCCCTGCGCTCCGGGAGGCCGATGCCCATCGTGATCGTGTTGCCGTACACGACGCGGACTCATTTGCCCTTCCTGGAAAGCTACTTCCTTGCCGCCTTCGACGAGACGGAGCGCTACCGCCTGCTGGGCGATGAATTCGGCTTCGCGGTGTTGCAGGTGTGGGGCCGTGGGAACTACATGGGCGGGACTGCGATGGGAACGGCGGATGTCTTTGAGGCGTTGGATTCGGTTCGGCGGGACTATCCGATTGATGCCGACCGTATGTACCTGCTCGGATACTGCGAGGGCGGGCGCATCGCTCTGCTACTGGCCGAGCATTATCCGGATCGGTTCGCGGCGCTTTCCGCCGAAGCGCCGATTACCAGCAGCGGAAATCAACCCGGGTTTCTCGCACGGTGGGTTCGCTTTTCGTCTCCCATTGCCATGGTCGATCGCTTGGTCAACACACCTATATTTATCAGCCACGATGAGGCGGACGACTCGCCGCCGATCCGGGAGTCGGCGCAATTCGTCGAGCGCAGCAGGGCCGTTGGCGTCGACGCCACGCTGGTTCGGGTTCACGGCGGTCTGCACGGCATCTACCAGGATCCGATGGCGGAGAAGCGCTCGCTGTTTGAGTTTTTCGTCGGAAAGCAGCGGGCGCAGCCGCCGCGTGCCGTGAGCCCGTCCGTGATGGTGCACGGCCCCATCGAGGCGGCGTTCGCGGATCCGGTGCTGATCGTGGAAGGGTCGACCGGGGCGTCTGCCGATCGCACCGTGGTTCACGGCTTGGCGGAAGAAATGCAATCCGAATGGAGAAAGGCGTACTTTGTCGATTGCCCGACGAAGAAGGACTCGCAGGTAACCGAGGCAGACATTCGGAAGTACAACCTGGTGCTCATCGGCGACCAGACCACCAATTCGCTGATCCAAAGGATGGGCGACCGCTTGCCGCTGCGCGCCACGGCCACAGGCGTTTCGGCCGGCGGTCACACCTACCCGGGCGAGCGCCTCGGCTATGAGTTCATCGCCAGCAACCCGCTGAACCAGGACCGCCAGGTTGTGGTGATCGGCATGAACCACTGGGCAGAAGCGAAGAGTTGGCGCCTGTACCCCTCTCGCGACGGCGTCTGCGACTACTTCGTCTTCGACCTGCAGGGCGAAGCGCCGCGATTCAGGGACGGAGGATATTTCGAATAGCTACGGCCAATCGATGCCGGCCTCCCAATCAGCCAGGACACCGGGGATGGAACCGGAACGAGATGGTCCATTGTTGCCAGTTTGACCCATCGGTCTTCCGGCGCGCGGGCCAGGCATTGCCGCGCCGATCGCGCATCTTTGGTGCGCACCGAGTCCCAGCCGGCAAGGCTGCTCGTCCTTGCAGGCCAGGACTCTCGAGTAACGGGCATGTCCGTCGCTGCACGGAACGATTGCGCGTCAAGCGGCTCGGTTCCGCTGAGATCGCGATCTCCGAAACGCAGAACCGCCGCCGGATCGTGGAACCCGGCGGCGGCTTGTAGACAGGTTGCGATTGCTACTCGGCGACCTGGTAAACGCGGTCGCCGGTTGCATTCTTCGATGACTCGATCTTCACGCGGTGCTTCTTGCGGGCTGTGGAGATGAACCCGCGCACGCTGTGAGCTTGCCATCCGCTGACGGTCATGAGCTCGGACAGAGTCGCCCCCTTCGCCCGCCCGATCATCTCCAGGATTCTCGCGCCCTTGCTCTCGGTGCGCGGGGCGGTGGGCTTGGTGGCCTTCTTGCTGGCCTTGGCTTCGTTCTTGGGCGCGGCGGCCTTGACGCTTTTCTTGGCTTTGGGCGTGCCCTTCTTCCGGCTGGCACCCTTCTTCGAGGCGGTCTTCTCCGGCGCCACCGTCGCGCCCGGTGCCGCAACGCTGGCCGCCGTGTCGTTGGTTTCTACGTTCGTCATCGTGGTCTGGCTTCCTTTCCTGGCTCCCTTCCGGAGCACCTGATTCATCCCTCCACTCCGGCCCAAAGGCAAGACAATTCCGACCACTCTTGCGTCAGCAATCTCGCCAATCCAACGCGGATTCTGCTTGCCTGTGGGGCGGCAAAGAGCGTTCATGGAACTGGTGGTTGACCGCCACGGAGAGGAGAGCGTTTTGGAGATTGCCGTGTTGATGGAAATCGAGAAGCTGCGCCGGGTGAGCCTAGCAGCCCTGCGCGCGAGGTATCGGGAGGTTTTTGGGGAAGAGACCCGATGCTGGCACCGCGAGCATCTGTTCCGGCGCATCGCATGGCGGCTGCAGGCCTTGGCCGAAGGAGACCTTACCGAGCGTGCTCGCGAACGCGCCACCAGACTCGCACGCGATGCCGACCTGCGCATCGTCGCACCGCGCGACTTCTTCACGGTCGAGGGCGCTCCAGTCCGCACCACCCGCAAGCAGAGCAGCCGCCCGGCCGATTGCCGCCTGCCCCTGCCGGGCACCTTGCTCAAACGCGAGTGGAAAGGGCGGACGATTTTGGTAGAGGTTCTGCCTGACGGGTTCCGCTTTGAGAACCGGCGTTATCCCTCGCTCAGCGCGATTGCGGTTGCCGTCACCGGCACCCGCTGGAATGGCCTCGCCTTCTTCGGGCTCACCGGCAAGGGCCGAAAGGAGCAGAGCCATGCGGAAGAATAATTCGGAAGGGAAAGTCGCCCCGGCTCGCCTGCGCTGCGCCATTTACACGCGCAAGTCCACGGAAGAGGGTCTGGAACAGGACTTCAACTCACTCGATGCGCAGCGGGAAGCGGCGGAGGCCTTTATACAAAGCCAGCGGCGCGAAGGGTGGATCGCCTTGCCGGAGCGCTATGACGACGGCGGCTTCACCGGCGCCAACATGGACCGGCCCGCGTTGCAGCGGCTGCTGGCGGCGGTGGAGGCCGGCGACCTGGATTGTGTGGTGGTGTACAAGGTCGACCGTCTGAGCCGCTCTCTGTTGGACTTCACGCGCATTCTGAGTCAGTTCGAGAAGCGCCAAGTGAGCTTCGTGGCGGTCACCCAACAGTTCAACACGAGCACGTCGCTGGGGCGGCTGACACTCAACATCCTGCTCTCGTTCGCGCAGTTCGAGAGAGAACTGATCGGAGAGCGCACGCGGGACAAGATGTCGGCGGCTCGGAAGAAGGGCAAATGGGTGGGCGGGTGTCCGGTGGAGTGAACCCCAAAACTGAGACAGCGAGTTAAGGGAACAAATACATTGAAT
>CAZFOP010000343.1:0-4733 GCA_964520085.1 uncultured Solibacteraceae bacterium
TTCCCGGAATCGCACTTTCACCTTGCGGTCGTCGATGCTCATGAAGCTGATCACCACCATCCGCCCGCCAACCGCCAAAACCTCCGGCCCCGTCTCCAGCAGCCGGTCCAACTCCCCTGGCTCGTCGTTCACCGCCATCCGCAGCGCCATGAATGTTCTCGTGGCTGGATGCAGACGGCCCGTCCGGTGCACGGCCCGCTCCACTACATCGGCCAGATGTAATGTGCTCCGTATGGGCCGTGCGCGGACGATTGCTCTGGCTACCTTCCGCGCCCCCCTTTCTTCGCCCATCTGATAGATCAAATCGGCGAGTGCCTTTTCGGCTGTATAGTTGACAAGATCGGCCGCCGTCATGCCCTGTGTCGGGTCCATGCGCATGTCCAGCGGTCCATCCGACAAGAACGAAAAACCTCTCTCGGGCGCGGTTAATTGGTACCGGCTCACGCCCAGGTCGGCCAGCAGGCCGTCCACTCTCTCGAGTCCCTCGCCGCGCACCGTTTCGGCCAGTGTCCCGAACGTCCCCTGGTGAAACCGGATACGCTCCGCCAACGCCGCGGTGTTTTGCCGCGCCATCTCCAGCGATTGCGCGTCGCGATCGTTGGCGATTACAAACCCACGCTCCAGCCGCGCCGCAATCAGCGCCGTATGCCCGCCCAGACCGGTGGTCGCATCCAGGTAGATTCCGTCCGGCCGCACTGCCAGCAACTCCAGCGACTCGTCGGCCATCACGGAATAATGCATACGCCATCAGACCAGCCCCGCCGCCTCCAGCTTCGAGACGTCCTCGGGCGCTGTTGCCGAGGCCTCGCGCTTGCGCTCTTCGTATATCTTTTCACTCAGCACTTCGATCCGGCCGCGATACGCGAACAGTCGCACCGGAGCGTTCTCGATCCCCAATTCGCGACGCAGTTCCGGCGAAAACAGGATCCGCCCTTGCCCGTCCATTTCCGCTTCCGCACCCAGGTCCGCCGCGTTGAAAGCCACGTTCCGCGCGAGGCGTGGATCTTCCCGGTAGCTGTCGAAAAACTTTTCGTTTTGCCGCCACACCGCCATCGGGTATATTTGGGCTATGCGCCGGTCCAGACTCGTAACAAATAACTTCTTCTCGCGCAGGGCGGCGAAGAACTGCTGGAATGCCGCTGGCATCTTGGCCCGGCCTTTGTCGTCCAGCCGGCTGGGGTACATCCCCCGCGGGGGTTCCACCATCAGCAGCTCTTGAGTCCAGTTATCCACTTTTAGACCACTTCCGTACCACCACAACCAATAGTGCCACGAGGCTCTGGCCATTGCAAGAGGTTTTTGCGGGAAGTAGCTGATTAGGACGGAGTTACTCTGCTACCACTGAATCTACACTGATTGCGGAACATACTACATATAGGTCTAATGGCGAACAAAAACCGAAATAGGTAGGTGGATCAAACGTAGGGGACCAGAAGAACGACGAGGCACTGATAGGCGTGAAAGGAAGTATTCGGGGCCGGGAGTAAGGCCCGGCCCCGAATACCGGCAGCGCTAGTCGATCGGGATCTTGCTGCCGCTGGAGTTGCTGTAATACGTCTGCGTCGCACCAGCCGGTATCAGTCCCACCGAGAACACCACATCGTTGTTCTGCGGCGCATTGGTTGGCACCACGAACTGGACGGTGTAAACGCCGAGCATGTCGGGCGACAGTTGTGCCGCCGTCAATGGCACCGCACTGTTGTTGATGCCGACAACCACCGTGCCGTTGACCGCCGATGGCGTCTCGGGAATGGGAAGCGCGTTGGTCGCGACCTGCGGGCTCACCGGACCCAGCCCGGTAACGAACGCCGTGTCTGTTTCCCCGCGCCGCGCCGGGTTGGTCGGGCTCGCAAACGTGCCATCCGGCCGCTCGATTACCGCGCGCACCACTCCATCGGACTGGGTCGTCTGGAAAATGCCCGGGCTGGCCGGCAGCACATTCAGGCTGAGGGTCTGGCTGCCGCCCTCCACGGTCACCGTCACCGGCTGCGTTCCCGGCGTCACTTCGCAGGGCACCAGGAAGACGATCTGCTGTTGGCCAGCGACGTTCGAGACCGAAAAGATCGGCGCCGAAATCGCCGACGAACCGGTGCCGAAGCTAATCGTGTCGGTTGCGACTTCATACGACAGCGGTCCCACCATAGGCGGCAGGCCCGATCCGCCCACTGCCACTCCTGTACCGACAATCGCCGCAATACCACACGGCGAAATTGAACCGACCTGGCCATCGGCTCCGTTCACGAAACTGGAAACCGCCAGGTTCGGTCCCGGAGGCACCACGGTCAGACTGAAGACTTGGACCAACCCGCCGATCGAGGCAGTCACCGTCGCTGGGCCCGCCGTAATCCCCGCGGTCGCTGCTACCTCCGTCACGCCGGTCGAGTTGGTGGTCGCTGAAGTCGCCGAAAGTGTGACCGGTCCGCTCGGTGCGAACGAGACCGTCGCGTTGTTCACCGGCAGCCCGTTGCTGCCAATCACGATCACCGCCAGTTGATTAGTAAACGCCGCACCTTCCACCGCCGTCTGGTTGTTGCCGCCTTGGATGGCGAAACTGCCCACCGTGATCGGCTGCGTAGCGTTGATGGTGAACGTTGCCACGGCATCGGCATTGATACTGGAAGTCGCGGTTACGGTGATCGTGCCGGTCGCCGAGGCGGTCAGCACTGGGCTCGCTTGCTCAACCAGCCCATTGACATCGGAGGTTGTGGTAGCGCTGTTGAGCTGGATATAGCTGGCTGGCGTGGCGGCCCACTTGACGGTCTGTCCCGCCAATGGTTTCGACGTGGTATCGACCACCTCGGCCACCAGCGGTTGCAACGTCTGGCCGGCAAGCCCGGATTGGGGGTTACCGCTGAACACCCTGACGCCGCCCACCGTGGGCGCTGTCACGACGAAGGGCCAGAGCCCCGTGTTCCAGTTGCCATCCGGAACGCTCACCGAGGTCGCCTGGGCTCCTCCGGTGACCAGCGTATACGTTCCCGAACCCGCCACCGGGCCGAACATGACGTTGCAGGTTGCAACCCCCGCGGAGTTCGTTAGCGCGGTATACTGACCGGCGCCTAACTGCGTTTCGCAGTAAGCCGAGGGCACAGTCGTCGACGGTCCGAGCGTAAAGATCGGATTCCCGTTCACATCCGAGCCGGCCGAATTCGCCAGAAACACGGCAACATTGGGAACGCCCACCCCGAGAGCTGTGTAGACGCCCATCGGGAAGGATGGCCCCGCCGAATTCTCGAGCCCCGTAATTGTCGAGTCCTGGGGCGTGTTCGCCCAGCTCGGGTAGATGTCAATCGTGTTCGGCCCTGGGTTCAATCCCGCCGCCTGCGTCTCGTAAAACGTGGCTGCCGCGGTCCCGGAAGCAGCCGTAATCGTGCTCATAGTCCCATACTGACCGTTGGTATCGAAGGATTGTGGCTGCCCAATCTGAGCCGATGTCTGCCCATTGCCGCCGGTGAACGTGGTAATGGTGTTGATGGCACTGCCGTTCTCGAAGAAAAACGCGCCACCACCGACCACCGACCAAACCACCGCCGCGCCGCTGATCGGGTTGCCGTTGCCGTCGGTGACTTCGACGACCAGGGGGTCGGGATGTTGGAACATAGTGTTGTTGCAACCCAGGCAGGTCAACTGCCCATTCCCCGAAATGACTGTAACTGCGGCTGGCGTCTGAGCCTGTAGTGCAGCCGTGCAGAGCACGCCACACAGGACCGCAAAAACGAGATTACGCATTGTGTTCAAGAGAACCTCCAGTTCAGCAGGCAACACGGTTGGAATTGTGGTCGGACGCGGAAGAACTCCAGTGTAGCACGTCCTGGCCCAAAATTCAGCCGTGGATTTTCACTGGCCCCTTCTGCATTATTCCGCTAACTGGGCTCGCCGTCCGTCTTCGCCTCGGGAGCGGCCGCAACCTGGCTGCGGTGTATCGCATCCAGCACGCCGTTGACGAATTGCACCGATTCCTCGCTTGAGAACTTCCGCGTCAGTTCTAGCGCCTCGTCGATGGTGACCGCGGCCGGCGTCACGCCATGCAGTAATTCGTAAACCCCCAGCCGCAGGATGTTGCGATCGACGGCCGGCATTCGCTCTATGCGCCAGTGCTCGGCGTGACGGGATATGAGCCCGTCCACTTCCTCGAGGTGAGCCATCACGCCTTCGAGCAGGCTCACCGCGAACGCGTCGCGCTCCGGGCGCTCGTCCGCGTACAGCGTGTCGAAGTACGCGCCAATCGCCTCGTCGAGCGGCTGCCGGCGCGCATCCCAGAGAAATAGGATTTGCAAGGCGCGCTGGCGCGACCTGCGGCGGGCTGGCACTTATTTGGCCTGGCGCAGCGCGCGCAGCAAATTGGCCATTTCGATGGCGCTCATGGCGGCGTCGAAGCCCTTGTTGCCGCCTTTGGCGCCGGCCCGGTCGATGGCTTGCTCCAGCGTGTTGGTGGTCAACACCCCAAACGCCACCGGCACGCCCGTCTCCAGGCTCGCGTGTGCAATTCCCTTGGCGGCTTCGGCGGCGATGTAGTCGAAATGCGGAGTGTCGCCGCGGATCAGCGCGCTCAAGCAGATCACCGCGTCATAACGGTGCGTTCGCGCCACTTCCGCGGCCACCAGTGGGATCTCCCAGGAACCCGGTACTTTGATGACTTCGATCAGGTCTGCCGACGCGCCCGAGCGCGTCAAGGCGTCCATCGCACCCGCCAGCAGGCGGTCCGTAATAAAACTGTTGAAGCGGCCGGCGAT
>CAZFOP010000344.1:0-4731 GCA_964520085.1 uncultured Solibacteraceae bacterium
TCCGTCACGGCTACGAATCTTACATTTTGACTGGCTCCAAAGGCACGCTCAAGCTGCTGGAACAGGCAAAACCGGACCTGATTATTCTCGACGTCATGCTGCCTGACGCCGACGGTTTCGAGCTGTGCCGCCAAATCCGCCAGTCTCAAGTGCTGGCGCGCATTCCCGTTCTGTTCCTCACCGCTCGCTCCGACGAAGTGGACCGCGTGCTGGGCCTCGAAATCGGCGGCGACGATTACATGACCAAGCCGTTCAGCCCGCGCGAGCTGGTGGCGCGGGTGAAAGCGCACTTGCGGCGCGAACAGATGGGCGCCGAACCGGCGGTGGCCGCGATCGGTCCATTCCGGCTCGACCGTACCGGCCGGCGGATCTACCTGGGCGAGCGGGAACTAACGCTCACCTCGACCGAATTCAACCTGCTGGAGTTTTTTCTCGCTCATCCCGGCCGCGCCTACAGCCGCGATCAACTACTGGACTCGGTGTGGGGGCAGTCTCACTACGTGACGCCGCGCACGGTGGACGTGCACGTGCGGCGGCTGCGCGAGCAGATCGAGAGCCAGCCGGAGAGCCCGCGCTACCTGACCACGGTGCGCGGCTTCGGCTATCGTTTCGAGGACAACGCTTGACCGGCAGGATTTTTCTGAAGCTGATTGCGGGCGTGCTGGGCCTCCTGCTGCTAGCTCTCGTGACGGTGGACTACTTCACCACGCGCGTCGCCAAGCAGGTCTACATCGATAGCCTGGTGCGGCAAGCTACGGCTGAAGCGCGTATTCTGGCGCTGGCGGTCGATGATATCGGCGCCGTAGGCCAGCCCGCGGCGCGTGCGATGGCCCAGGCCGCCGGCGGGCGCCTGACGCTGATCCGCAGCGATGGCCGGGTGACGGTGGATTCCGATGCCGACGCTGCCGCGATGGAGAACCACGCCACGCGGCCGGAGATCCGCAAAGCGCTGGCGGGCGCGCCGAGCTGGAGCATCCGGCAAAGCGGGACGCTGGGGATTCCATTTCTGTACGTGGCGTCGCCGTGCCGCGGTGGCGTGGTGCGTCTGGCGGTGCCGTATTCCCAGGTCGAGGCCCACGTGGCGCAGATTCGCGCCAAGATCCTGACCAGCACCGCTCTGGCGTTCCTGCCGGCGATTCTGTTGGCGGCGCTGCTGGCGCGGTGGATCTCGCGCCATTTCGCCGCCATTATGGCGCACGCCGGCGAACTGGCGAGCGGCAACTTCCGCGCGCGCCTGCCCGTCACTGGCGGCGACGAGTTTGGCCAACTCGCGTGCACGCTCAACGATACAGCCGCCAACCTGCAGCGGACTGTGGAGCAATTGCAACTGGAGCACAGCGAACTGGAGCGGCTGGAGCGCATCCGCAAGGATTTCGTCATCAACGTTTCGCATGAACTGCGCACGCCGCTAGCCTCGATACAGGGGTACACAGAGACCCTGCTCGACGGAGCGCTGAGCGACCCGCAGTACAACATGCGCTTTCTCGGCATTATTCGTCACAATGCCGAGCGGCTGGCACGGCTCACGGAAGATCTGCTGACGCTTTCCCGCATCGAACAGAAGCGGCAGAAGCTGGAGTTCGAGCCGCACGCAACGGCCGGACTGATCGCGGAAGCGATGGATCTGGTGCGGCCCATCGCGGCCAAGAGTTCGATTCGTCTCGATACCGAACTGGACGACGCCACACCCGAGGTCTGGTGCGATGGCGAGGCGGTTTCACAGATTCTGAGCAACTTGCTGGACAACGCCATCAAGTACACGCCGGCGGGCGGATCGATCGTGGCTGGCGCGCGCCCGGCCGGCCGCTTCGTGGAAGTATTCGTGCGCGACAGCGGAGCGGGCATTCCGGCGGAGGATTTGCCGCGGCTATTCGAGCGGTTCTACCGCGTGGATAAGGCGCGCTCGCGGGAAATGGGCGGCACTGGGCTAGGGCTTTCCATCGTGAAGCACCTGGTGGGATCGCACAACGGCACGGTGCGGGTGGAGAGCCGGGTGCAGGAAGGATCGACTTTCTTTTTCACTCTGCCCGCCGACGAAGCAGCGCTGCCACGGGAAACGGCCGTGGGCCGACCAGAGTGAGGGCGTGGGATGGGCGGGCGAACTGATCCAATGAAATTCACCGAGCGCCGAAGCGAGCCGCAGCCGGCGCACGAAGGCCACGGTCAACTGCTTCGCGGCTGGGCGCGGTATGCGCTGGCGAGCGTGGCGTTGCTGGTTCCCTGCTTCTGGCAGAAGCGGATTCAAGCCGGCGATCTGGGCAGCCACATTTACAATGCGTGGCTGGCGGAACTGATCCGCCAGGGCAGCGCGCCAGGGCTGTCGATTGTGCCGCAGAAAACCAACGTGCTGTTCGACCTGCTGCTGAGCGGGCTGTTCCGCAGCGTGGGCAGCGAGGCGGCACAGCGCATTGCGGTGAGCCTGGCGGTGCTGGTGTTCGTGTGGGGAGCGTTCGCCTTTGTTGCCGCAGTCGCGCGGCGCGAGTGGGCGCTGCTTCCTGTGATCGCTATTCTGGCCTATGGCTGGGTGTTCCACATAGGCTTCTTCAATTTCTACCTGAGCCTGGGCCTGTGCTTCTGGGCGCTGGCGCTGGGGTGGAATCTGGCGCCGTGGCGCCTGCTGGCGGCGGTGCCCATTTTGGTGGTTGCGAGCGTGGCCCACGCGATGCCGGTGGGTTGGGTCTGTGCGGTGCTCGGTTTTCTCTGGCTCGCACGGCGCCTGCCGTCGAAACGCGGCCAGTTGATAGTGACTTCGGCGGTAGCCCTCTGCGCCGTGCACATCGCGATGACGGCCACCATGCCAACGATCTGGAGCTTCCGGCAGATCGAGAATGTGGCCGGTGTGGATCAGGCGTGGGTCTATAACGGCAAGTACTGGGTCGTTGCCGCTGGGCTGCTGCTGGTGCTCATGGCATTGATGGCGGATTCGATCGGGCGCAACGGCGCGCGGAATCTGTTCGGCGGCGAACTATTCCAGGTGCTCGCGGTCACCGCGGCGGGCATCTTTCTGCTGCCCCGCGCGGTGTGGTTGCCAGAATACCATCAGCCGCTGGTTTTCATTCCCGAACGGATGTCGCTCGCTGCGGGCGTAGTGGTGCTGGCGGTGGCGGCCAAGGGCAGCCCGCGCCGCTGGCAGCGTTGGACGCTTGGCTTGCTGGCGGCGGTATTCTTTATCTTTCTGTATGGAGACGAGCGGGCGCTCAACCGATTCGAAGATCGGACGCGCGACGCGGTGGCGCAGCTTCCTCCCATGGCGCGCGTGGTGAGCAACGTCGGCGTCGATGGACACATCAGAGCGCTCGTACACATCATCGACCGCGTCTGCATCGGGCGCTGCTACAGCTACACCAACTACGAGCCATCGAGTGACCAGTTTCGCATCCGCGTCACGGGACCGACTTCGATCGTGGCGCCGACTGGGCTCGATTCATCACGCATGGAACTCGGCAAGTACGTAGTGCAGGAGCGCGACTTGCCGCTGTATCGCATTTCGATGGCGTCGGACGACAATCTGGTGGTAGACAGCATGGCAGCCGGGGCGTTGATCGGCGTAAGCCAGTGGAGAGGATTGCGCTTAGGGATGTTCTTATGAAATCCACAAAACGTCAAACCGAGCCACAGCCGGCGGCGGCCGATCCGCCACGCGAGGGCGACCGGCGCGCGCCGGGCGGTTGGGCGCGGTATGCGCTGGCAAGCGCGGCGTTGCTGGCCCCCTGCTTCTGGCAGTCGCGCATTCAGGCTGGGGATCTGGGCAGCCACATTTACAATGCGTGGTTGGCCGAGTTGATCCGCCAGGGTCGCGCGCCAGGGCTGTCGATTGTGCCGCAGAAGACCAACGTGCTTTTCGACCTCCTGTTGAGCATGTTATTCCGCAGCGTGGGAAGCGCAGCCGCGCAGCGCATTGCGGTGAGCCTGGCGGTGCTGGTGTTCGCTTGGGGAGCGTTTGCCTTTATTGGCGTGGTCGCGCGGCGGGAATGGGCACTGCTGCCTGTGATCGGCATGCTGGCGTACGGCTGGGTGCTCGATATGGGTTTCTTCAATTTCTATTTGAGTTCGGGGTTATGCCTCTGGGCGCTGGCGCTGGGGTGGAATCTGGCGCCGCGGCGCCTGCTGGCGGCGGTGCCCATCCTGCTGGTGGCGAATATAGCGCACTCGTTGCCGGTGATCTGGGCCTGTGCGGTGCTCGGCTTTCTCTGGCTGGCGCGGCGACTGCCGGCTAAGCGCGGCCAGTTGATCCTAGCCGCCGTGGGGGCTATTCTGGCACTGCGCATCGCATTACCGTTCGCGATGAGTACGATCTGGCTTCCTGGGCAAATCAAGTACGTGACCGGTGTCGACCAGGTATGGGTCTATGACGGCAAGTATTGGGTCACCGCCGTAGGGATGCTGTTGGTGTGTGCGCTGCTGGTGTCGGAATCGATCCGGCGCAATGGCGTGCGGCGATTGTTCGTTGGCGAATTGTTCCAGGTGCTTGCGCTTACGGCGGCGGGCGTTTTCCTGCTGCCCACCTGGGTGTGGGTTCCCGGATATCAGCGCGCGCTGGTATTCATTGCCGAGCGGATGTCGCTGGCGGTAGGCGTGCTGGTGGTGGCGTTGGCGGCTACGGCGATCCCGTGCCGCTGGCACCGCTGGGCGACGGGCGTATTGGCGGCGGTGTTTTTCCTCTTTCTGTATGCCGATGAGCGGGCGCTCAACGGTTTCGAAGACCGGACGAGTGCCGTGGTCGTGCAGCTT
>CAZFOP010000345.1:0-4695 GCA_964520085.1 uncultured Solibacteraceae bacterium
GTCGATCTCGCCGCACGCCGGCCAGCCGACCGCGGTGATGTTGTTGCCCAGCATCCAGAACGCCGGCCACATTCCATGCCCGTAGGGGATCTTGATACGCGACTCGATGCGCCCATATTCCACTCCAAACAGGCTCTCGGTCTTGATGCGCGCGGAGGTGTACACGCCCGGTGACGGATTCTCTATGTGAATGTCGAGGTGGCCCAGCCCGTCCAGGTGAACATTCTCGGGCGAACTCGTATACGTCTCCAACTCGTCGTTGCCGCAGCAGTCCGTACCCAGGTCGTAAGTCCAATAGGCGGGGTTGGGCAACGATCCAGCGGGTCCGTTGAATTCCTCACTCCAGAGCAGTTGCCAGGTTGTTCCGGCCGGCGCCGTCTGCGCCCATGCAGCCATTCCGACCAGCATCAGCATGCCGGCCGCGGCAATCATGTTCCGCATGATTTATCTTATACCGCAGGCATCGCGGCGAAGAACGACTGACGCGGACGGGAGCGCGTACAGGAGCAAGGGACCTTTGGTACGAATAGCGACCGCGCGGGGCCGGCGCAGGGCTACCGATATCTGGTCTTAACGGGCCTGCTCGGGCCTCGGGGCATCGGTCACAGCACGGCGCGGAGATGTTCGATCAGCGGCGCGGCCGATTCCGTGAACCGCACCAAGGTACTCAGCATTCTGCGATGGTGGGGGATCCGCAGGCAGTCTTCGGGAAGCCGTGTGGCTGGCTCGTACATCGCGCGCACGCATTCCGGCACGCGGGCCAAGGTAAGGCGACTATCTGGAGTGCCAATCAGCAGCCTGCCCAAGAAGGCGCCCAGATCGGCGGCGGCCAGTCCCTTGGGGAGGCTCCCACGCGCCAGCTCGCCCATGGAATCCATCACCTCCGCGAAGAGTGCCGGCCAATGCTGAAGCGCCAGGAGCGCCTCTGCAACGTAGCGCAACTCGCGGCCGGCGAGTTCGATCCGGGTCCGATGGCCGCAATAGAAATGGCTAAACCGGTCCAAATACCCGCAGGCTGAAACGATGCCAGGCCAAGCCGGCGGCAGTTCCATGGCCAACCCCATACAGAAAGGCATCTCATACGGCGACAGCCCCTGAAACCAAGGGGCACAACGCGAAGCAGCGATTCCCACCGGAAACTCCGCCACGAGAAAGTCCGCTTGATCCTGTCGGTAGAGCGTGCTGCCGACCACGAACTGGACCGAGCCGTCCTTTGCGGACAAAAGCATGCGGTCCGCACGCCACTGGGCGCCGCATGCCAGCCCGACGCCCGTCACCCGGCCGATTCCCATCGCCGCGAGAATCTCCACCGCCTTCCGGACGGCGTCAGATCCCACGGCTACGGCACTCCTCGGCAAATCCACCACGCCCTCACGCTGCGGACATCACCATTGTATATAGGACGGCCGTTGGTGGGCTTCGAAAATAACCCGCGACGGGAAGACCGCTGGGTTAGGGACGCGGGGCGGCGGGATGCCTTCCGATATGGCGCGTTAACGCTCCTGCCTAAAACCTGGTCTTGGCCCCGGAGTCGGCGCTCAGGCTACCTCCCGGCAGAGCCCTCCGCTCCGCCCGTTAGAAGTGTACCCGGAGGCGTAGGTTTACGCAATTGACCGAAAAAAGAACTTGACGAGTGCAGCACTTCAGACATGGCAGTTAACGGCCCGGTTCGTTGATCAGGGTTTCGGCCTTCCCCCAAGGCCGCCAGAGCACCACGATAAGTCCCTGTGCGGTTGCGCGACGCTGATCGTGGACCGGGGCGAATGGCCAAGTGCCGATTTTGAACGTTTCGTTGCACCTCAGCGTATATACGTGAGACGTTGGTATTGCGGCTGGAAAAGCTAATGTTGCAAGTTGACGCTCTCAAGAAAAGCTACGGCGGTCTGGTGGCCGTGGACTGCGTTTCCCTGCGCGCCGGGGCGGGGGAAACCATCGGGTTGCTAGGGCCCAACGGCGCGGGCAAGACCACTACTGTCGCGATGATCGCCGGCTTAATCCGTCCCGACTCGGGTTCGGTGCAGATCGAAGGGCGCCCCTTAGCCGGCGACACCGATCCGAACAAGCGGCGCATCGGGCTGGTTCCGCAGGAGCTCGCGCTCTTCGACGAGCTGACGGCGCGAGCCAATCTTGAGCTCTTCGCGGCACTCTATGATCTCGACGGAGCGGCCGCCAAGCGTGCTATCGGCGAGGCTCTTGAGCTCGTCGGCCTGACGGACCGAGCCCACGAGCGCGTCAAAAACTACAGCGGTGGCATGAAGCGACGTCTCAACCTGGCCGCTGCGCTTTTGCACGATCCGCAGATCCTCCTTCTGGACGAGCCCACCGTCGGGGTTGACCCCCAGAGCCGGAATGCCATCTTCGATAACCTCGAGGTCCTCAAACATAGGGGCAAGACTCTGCTCTATACCACGCACTACATGGAAGAGGCCGAGCGCCTATGCGATCGTGTCATCATCATCGACCACGGCAAGGTCGTCGCTGATGACACCTTGCCGGAGCTTTACCGTCTCCTGCCGGTAACGAACCTGATAGCCGTGGAGCTTGTCGATGGGCAGGACGGCCTCCGCCTGGACGAGTTGCAAGCCCTGCCAGGCGTCCGTTTCGCGAAACTCGAAGCCGGGACCTTACGCGTGGGCGTTCAGGATCTGGCCACCGAAACCCCGCGCGTCTTGCAGTGGTTGGTGGAGCGAGGCCACCTCTACCGCAACGTGGCGAGCGAGCGCGCTGATCTGGAAACCGTATTCCTGACACTGACCGGAAGGAGCTTGCGCGACGCATGATGATCCCGTTTCGGGCCTTGGTCCGCAAGGACCTCCTGTTGTTTTTCGTGGACCGGCGCGCCCTGCTGATGAGCTTCGCCGTCCCTATCGCCATTGGCTCCTTTTTCGGATATGTTTTGGGAGGGTCAGGCGATCAGGCGAACGCGAGCAAGATTCCCGTTTTGACAGTAGACCAAGACCGCAGCGCGATTTCCCGCGAGATCGTCACCCGGTTGTCCGCAGAAAAGGCACTCGCTGTGAAGCCCTCGACCCCTGTCGAGGCGCGCGCGGCCGTGCGCAAGGGAGCCGCCACAGTGGCCGTAATCATCCCCCCGAATTTCGGCCAGGACGCCGGGCGCGCCTTCTTCGGCCCGCAACAGAAGCCTGAGATCGGCGTGCTCTTCGATCCTTCCTATGCTGCCGAGCGCTCCATGGTGACAGGAATCCTCACTGGCGATGTCATGCAAGCCGTGAGCAAGGAAATGTTCGCTGGCCAGACCGGACGCGAGATAGCTAGGAATTCACTGTCCCAAGTGGAGCGGAGTAAGAGTCTACCGGCGGAGGACAAGAAGCCCCTGGAAGATCTGCTGCGGAGCGTGGACCGCTTCAACCAGCAAGTGGCTCAAGGCGCGGGTGCCGGTCTCTCGCATGGCTTGGCCATGCCCTACACCACGCGCGAAGCAGCCGTGACCGCGCGCCAGAACATCCAGTACAATGGCTACGCTCACGCCTTCGCCGGGATGGTGGTGCAGTTCGTCCTATTCCTGGGTATTGACGTCGGCATCGGATTGCTACAGCAACGGCAGCGCGGTTTGTGGAAGCGATTTCGAGCGGCGCCTTTGTCGCGCGGAGTTTTGCTCGGCAGCCGCGCCGTCAGTGCGGCAATTCTCACTTTTTTCGTGGTGCAGGTGAACTTCCTGTTCGCCCGGCTGATCTTCGGCGTGCGGGTGGAAGGCAGCATGGTGGGTTTTCTGGGAGTAAGCGCTGCCTTCGCCCTGATGACGGCAGGATTCGGTATGTTGGTTGCCACCATTGGCAAAACGCCGGAGGCGACGCGTGGCCTTGCCATATTCGCCACTCTCATGGCGGTGATGCTGGGCGGTGCCTGGATTCCCATGTTTCTATTCCCGCAGTGGCTACAAAAGCTCACCGTAGTGGTGCCTACGCGCTGGGCGATGGACGGCCTGGAAGCTATGACATGGCGTGGGCTGGGCCTAGAAGCCGCCATAGTTCCGATCGGAGTATTGCTTCTGTTTGCAGTTGTGTTTGGAGCCCTAGCCGTGGTGCGTTTCCGCTGGGAAGCGGAAGGCTAATCCGCAGCCGACTGTGGTTGGCATTTCGTTTTCGACCACTTAACGCAATCATGACCATGAGAATCGATGACAACTCTTGAAAGCCAAAAACAACGTCGCCGCAAGCCTACCGATAACCCGAAATATCGTTCCGTTTTCGGTTTCCGCCTAGCGACGCCGGGGCACCCTGGGGGAGGGCGGCCCGCCGCCCGATCATTAGTGACAATGGCTGTTCACGCCAGCTATCGGTAAACGCTGCGCGACCAGGGAGGATCTATTTTGTCGAACGACGTAATCGGCCACGGCTAACGCCTGGCTCCGGCCCAACTGCGACAGTGCGTAGCGGAAGTCCTGGATTGGTTCGCCCGTCGTTTCCTCCTTATTCGTTGCGCAACGCCACCACGGGGTCGACCTTCGCTGCACGGCTTGCGGGCCACCAGCAGGCAAGGATGCCGACGCCGGTCAGCACGGCCGCAACAGCGGCAAAGCTCACCGGATCGAACGTCGATACTCCGTAGAGCAAGCCCCGCAGGAATCGCGTAAGGCCGACTGCCGCGAGCAAGCCCAGCGCGAGGCCGATAGCGGCCGACTTCAGGCCGTTGCGCAACACAAGGCTCACTACCGAGCTTGCCGTGGCACCCAGC
>CAZFOP010000346.1:0-4660 GCA_964520085.1 uncultured Solibacteraceae bacterium
GTACCGTCCGTATTGGCCCGAAGCGCAAGCCAACCTGGCTTTGGCCTATTCCGGTCTAGGCGATAAGGAGCACGCCGAACGGCTGTACGATAAGATGATCGAGTCCGACCCGAAGAGCGTCGATGCGCTGCGCGGTCTGGCGGCATTGGCAATCCAGGCCGGCGACTTCAGCACCGCGCTCGAACACCACGTGCGGCTGATCGACCTCGGCGAGCGTTCGCCGGAAATCATGTATAACGCCGGCCTGATGTACGAGAAGGCGGATCAGCCGGACAAGGCCGTCCGCCTGTATCGGGATGCGCTGGCCCTGCAGCCGGATATGCCGGAAGCCCTGCTGAACCTGGGCCGCATTCTGGACGCTACTGGCAAGAGCGAAGAAGCCCGCACGTGCTGGAGCAAGGCCCTCGAGGCCGAACCGGCGTTGGCACAAGGCTACTTCGGTCCCATGATCGATTAAGCGCGCGAACATCACCATCAATTGCAAGGGGGTCGGGCATGCCCGGCCCCCTTTTTCTATTCGGCGCGCACGAACCCACGCGTAGTGCCCTTCCCTATTCGTGCCGGAGCGCTACGGCCGGATCCACCCGCAGAGCGCGAACGGTGGGTGCCACACTCGCCAGTCCCGCCACCAGCGCCAGTACGCACGCCACGGCGACGAAGTTCACTGGATCCGTCGTTCGCACCTCTGTAACCAGAAACATCGACAACGGGCGGACCGCGAACACGGCAATCGCCAGTCCGATACACATGCCCGTTGCGACCAGCTTGCAGCTTTGCGCGCCGACCATCGCCAGAACATCGCCCGGCGTGGCTCCCAGCGCGACCCGAATGCCAATCTCGCCAATCCGCTGCTGCGTCGCATACAGCAGCGATCCGTATAGCCCGATCGAAGCCAGCATCAATCCGAATATCGCCATCGCTCCCAATATCGCGGCCCCCGCGCGGCTCGGCAACAACGCCGCAGCGAAGAGATCGCGCATAAACTTGGTTTCCACCGCAGCCGCCGGATCCATTTGGGCCAGCGTCTCATCCACCTTGCGCGCCACCGCTTCCGGCGGCCCAGCGGTGCGCACGAAGAAGTGTACGTACCCTCGCAGCTTTTGCTGGTCAAAGGCCCCGTACATCGCCATCCCATCCTTTTCTCCCAAAGCGGCATAGGTACTGTTCCGCGCCACGCCGACGACTGTCGCATCGCGATTATCGGGAAAACGAACGATGTGGCCCACCGGACTGGCGTTTCCAAACAAGCGCTGCGCCATGTTCTGGTTCAGAATCACGACTTCAGGCGCCCCAGCGCGGTCCGCGTCGCCGAACGCGCGCCCGTCGAGGATCGGTATCCCCATCACCCTGAAATAATCCGGCCCCACGGAATTGGAATTGTATTCCACCCGCACCTCACGCGCGCCCGCGTCCGGCCGCAACGGACCGCGGTCCCTTTGGAACGCCAGGAACGGGTTCAACGGCACCGCGTACCCCGCCGCCACCGCTTCAATCCCCGGCAGCGCGCGCAGGCGTTCGAGGGCTGTATTTACATATTCCTGGCGATTGGTCGCACCCTGTGCCATGGCTTCCATCGTATGGCTGGTATCGAATCCGGCGTTAAACGATGTGGCCTGGATCAGGTTGCGAAGGAACAGCACTCCCGCGCAGAGCAGCACGATCGACACGGCCAGTTGGCCGATCACCAGCGCGCTGCGCAGCCTGCTGCCCGCCGGTCCATAGTGCTGGCCGCCCTCCTTGAGCGCGGCTCCGATTCCCGCGCGCGTGCCCCGGAGCGCCGGCACCAGCCCGGTCGCCAGCGTTACCACCAGCGCGATGACGCCCGAGTACGCCAGCAGCATGCGGTCCGGCTGGAGGACGAGTTCGATCGGCAGCGGCGTCGGTATGCGATAACCGCTCAACAGCCTAGTCAGCCAAAGATTGAGCAGCAGACCGGCGCCGGTTCCGAGTAAGGCCAATAGCAAGCTCTCTGCGAGCAATTGGCGCACCAGCCGCCATCGGCTGCCGCCGAGCGACATGCGGATGGCGAGTTCGCGCGAACGCGTCAGCGCGCGTGCCAGCAGCAGGCTCGAAATGTTGGCACACGCGATCAGCACCACAATCGCCGTCACGATCACCAGCATGGCGAAGAACGCGACCAGCGGAATCGTCATCGGTCCGCCCACCTCTCGCAGCCGGTCCATCCCGCCAACCGCGGAAAGCTCGAACTCTTTCGCCCATTTGCGATTCGCGTCCGGATAGGCGCGATCCAACTCCCGGCAGATCGGCCGCAATCGTGCGTAGGCCGCCTGGCGCGTCATCCCGCGCGGCAGCCGCGCATACAGCATCACCTCGCCGGGATCCTTGGTCACGTACAGATCGGGTGTGAAACCGAACCCCACCAACATGCGATGGTCGCGCGGCAACACTCCAACCACTGTGTACGGCTTCCCGTCCAGCTCGAGCGTGCGCCCAACCACGTTCGGATCGCCACCCAGCCGATTCCTCCAGAAGCCGTCCGTCAGCACGGTCACCTGAGTCTCGCCGCGTTCGATGGGCCGCCCCATGGTCACCGGGATTCCTGCCACCTGAAAAAAACTATCCGTGACGTGAGTCCCCGCCAGGCGATACGAACGGTTGCCCTGGCGCCAGTTCACCACCATCCCTATGTTCTCTCCGGCGATCCCGTCGAATACGTGCGTGTCCTCGATGAATCGGTACTGCGCCATCGGCACCCAACTGTTGCCGCGCGTGGAAATCTCGACTAGCGTTTGCGCATCGCGGCAGGAGGGTTCGCTGAAGAGCGCTTCCCTGGCAACGCTGAACATGGTCGTGTTGGCACCGATCCCCAATGCGAGCGAACCAATCGCCGCCAGCGCGAGCGTAGGATTGCGCCGCAGCGCGCGCGCGGCGTAATGCAGGTCGGCGCCCAGATCCTCCAGCCAACGCATCTGCCACGCCGAGCGCGCGTCTTCCCGCGTCCGCAACGGCGAACCAAGCTCCCGCCGCGCTTGCCGTCGCGCCGCCTCGCCGCCCAGTCCCGCTTCCTCCAGTTCCTCCACGCGAGCCTGCATGTGAAACTGCATCTCTTCCTCGAATTCGCGATCGAAGCGCGAGCGCCGGAGTAAATAGCCGATGCGATTGCCGATTTCCTTCCAGAACGCCATGCGAGTCTCCCGTTCAGGCGGTGCGCATCACAAGCTGGATGGCGCGCACCAGGCGATCGAATTCCCCCGCTTCTCGATCGAGTTGCTTACGGCCTTCCGGTGTAAGCCGGTAGAAGCGGGCTTTTCGATTGTTCTCCGAGACGCCCCATTCCGCCGCTAGCCAACCCTTGACGAGCATCCGGTTGAGCGCGGGATACAACGACCCGTCCTCTACCTGCAGCCCCTCGCGCGAAGCCTCTTTGATCCGTTTGACGATGGCGTATCCATGCAGCGGGCCATGGCTCAGCGTGCGCAGAATCAGCAAGTAGAGCGTTCCCGGAAGCAGCTCAAGTGTGGAATTCGATTCCATGTTCCCTTGTCCAGACTAGGTATAAATCAGACGTCAGCGAAAGTCAAGAACTTTCCCATGCGGGGGTCAAAGCTGAGAAGGTAACGCCATCCCACCAGTTGCAGGTCCATTCAATCGGCGCCGCAGCATTCCCCCGCCAACTCGGGAGTGTAATCGTCCAATCGGTCGAGGTACTGCCGGCAGAGGCGCTCGAATTCCCTGGGGCGGACCAGGCGGAAGCGCAGATCGAGCGGGCAGAGGGCGGCCAATTCCTCGGTCATTTGCGTCGAGGGCACTTCGGGGGTTAGTAAATGGAGCTGCCCGAAATCGACACGGTAGGGGAGCACGCTGCAACGGCGGACGGTTTTGACGGGGAGGACTCGCGTGGCCTCAAGAGCGACTTCTCGATCGGCTGGAGCTCCCAATTCCAAACCTGCCTGCGCGCTCAACGCCCGGTAGAGCTGCTCCTCTTTCAGCTTACGCAGCTCGAGCAGGTGCTCGCCCAGGCGCATATCCGTGGGGCAAGTGTACAGCGCCGCCTGCAGGTCCGCCATCGAGATCAACCGCATCCGTACCAACACTTCGCCCAGCCGGCCTTGCCCAGGCAATCGGCATGCTGGATACTTATGATCGGTTTTTCGCCACGGCAGAGCGCGTCCGCCGAGGCGCGCGGCGGTGAACTGGCGCAAGGCGGAAATGGTGGCCGCGCTATTCACCAGGTTGCCCCAGAACATGCGTGGCAGCACTCCGGCGCCGAATCGCCAACCGTAGACGCGCGCGCTCAACACGGTGCGGATCGAAAAATGGACAATCGACAGGACCAGTGTTGTGGCGCACAAGCGGGCCACCCACGCCGGAACGCCGCCATAGACGCGCCAGCCGGCGATCCAACCAACGAACAGGAGATTGGCGAAGGGCGACAGCAGGTTCCCAAACAGGCCCTTGCGGTCGCGCCAGAAGAAGTACATTTGGAGCAGTGGGGCGCGCCAGCCGTGATGTTGCCAGCCTTGTAGAGCGATGCCAGCCACCCAACGGCTACGCTGCCGGATGGCGGCGTTCAGCCGGCGCGGAAAATACTCGCGCGTGGCCACCAGCGCAGCCGCGGGAAGCCGCAGCGGCACAAAGATCTGGCGGCAACCGAGGGCGTGCAGGCGGAAGCCGTTCTCATAGTCTTCGGTGAGGCAGG
>CAZFOP010000347.1:0-4654 GCA_964520085.1 uncultured Solibacteraceae bacterium
CGATGCCGCGTTGCAGGAACAGGCGCCGCGTGGTGGTGCAGCGCTGGCCGGCCGTGCCCACCGCGCCGAATAGAACGGCCCGCACGACGAGAGCGGGGTCGGCGTCATCCATCACGATGATGCCGTTGTTGCCGCCAAGTTCGAGGATGCTGCGGCCCAGACGGCGCGCCACCACCTCGGAAACGTGGCGGCCCACAACGGTGGAACCGGTGAAGCTTACCAGCGGAATACGGCGGTCGCCGATCAGCGTCTCGCCGACGGTTTCACTCTTGCCGATCGTCAGGTTGAAAACGCCCTTTAGCCCGTGCCGGTCGAGCACGCGATTGCAGATCTTCTGCACGGCGATGGCGGTGAGCGGCGTTTCCGACGAGGGGCGCCACAGCACGCAATCGCCGCAGACGGCCGCAATGAGCGCGTTCCAGGACCACACGGCCACCGGAAAATTGAACGCGCTGATGACGCCCACAATACCGAGCGGGTGCCACTGTTCGTACATGCGGTGCCCAGGGCGCTCGCTGTGCATGGTGAGGCCGTAAAGCTGGCGCGAGAGACCGACGGCGAAATCGGCGATGTCAATCATCTCTTGCACTTCGCCTAAGCCCTCGGCGAGGATCTTGCCCATTTCGAGCGTCACCAGCGCGCCCAGGTCCGCCTTGTGGACGCGTAATTCGTCGCCGATTTCGCGCACGATGCCACCGCGTTGCGGAGCGGGAATCATGCGCCACTCATCGAATGCCGCGACGGCGCGCGTCATCACGGCTTCATATTCGGCCAGACCGGCCATCCGCACCCTGGCCAGGGTTTCGCCGGTGGCGGGATTCAGCGACGCCAGGTCGCCGCCGCCCGGATTGGCGATCCAGTCGCCCCAGCAAGCGCCGGAATTCAGCGGCTCGATGTGGAGTCTTTCGAGAATCTCCGCAGTGGAATGGTTGGTGGCGGGCACGCCCCCATTTTAGTGCGGCTGGCCGGTGAGGGCGATAGCCGATCGCCGCGATCTGAAACCCCTTAGGCCAGGCCCGACCAGTGCAGTAACGTGGCTCCCCAGGAGTAGCCGACGCCGAACCCGACCAGCATGATGAGAGCCCCCTTCGGGAGTTTTCCAGCCAGGGCCGCGTCCTTGAGCGCGATCGGGATCGTGGAGGAGACCGTGTTCCCGCAATGGCTCATGCTGATCTGGAATCTCTCGGGAGGGATGCGGAGGCGTTTTCTGAGATGCTCCAGCATGAACCGGTTTGCCTGGTGGAAGACGAACAGGTCCACATCGGAAGCGGCCACTCCCGCTTTGTCCAGCAGAGACCGAACCGTCTGGGGAACCACGTCGAGGGTGAAGTTGAAGATCTCCGCTCCATTCATGAACAGATCGTCCTGGCTGCGCACGTTACCGCCTTCGTCCGGGACCTCCAGCGCGGTTTCACTGGTATGCGGCTGTCTCATCCCGCCGGCGGGAACGATCAGGTTCGGGGCGCCGCGACCGTCGGTGCCATAAACGAATGGACCGATCAGGGGAGTTGTGGAAGGATCTGCCGACAGGAGCGTGGCAGCGGCGGCGTCGCCGAAAATAGTCCGCACGCTCCGGTCGCGCGGGTTGAGGAACTTACTATAGGTTTCGGCTGTAATCAAAAGAATCGTCGAAGCCTGATCGGAAGAGATCAGCCCTTGTGCCAATCCAAGTCCATAAATGTAGCCGGAACATCCGAGGTTAAAATCCAGGGCGCCGATGCGTGCCGGAATCCCCAGGCGATCCTGGACCAAGCACGCGGTGGTCGGGAGAAAGTAGTCCGGGCTCTGAGTGCACAGGAGAAGATAATCGATCCGATCGGGACGGCACTGGCCGGAGTCAAAGAGCTTCCGCGCCGCGGCAACGGCCATATCCGACGCGCATTCTCCGGGAGCGGCGACATGTCTTTCCCGGATGCCAGTTTTTTCGTCTATCTTTTCCGCCGACCATTCGGGAAACTGACTGGAAAGGTCCGCGGTAGAAATCGCCTTGGAGGGAAGATAATACTCGATGGCCGACACTGCCGCTTGCATAACAGCCTCCACTTACCCACGATGTGCTACTGCGCCGAGTAACCGCCATCCACCGCCAGAGTCGATCCGGTGATCCAACGCCCGGTGTCCGCTAGAAGAAAAGCCACCGCATGCGCAACGTCCCGCGCCGCGCCGAACCCGAGTGGGTGGGCGCGTTCCAAAGCCTGAAACTGCTCCGCGGAGAACAAGTCGCGAAATCGAGCCAGCAATTCCGTCTGCACGCATCCCGCCGCCACGCAGTTCACACGAATATGGCGAGGCGCCAGCTCCACCGCCAAGGACTTCGCCAAGCCAATCAGTGCCGCCTTAGTCGCCCCATACACCGACATGGACGGCGCACCGACAACTCCCATGATCGAAGAAAGGAACACAATGCTTCCCGGCGTAACATGACATTCCTTCTGGGTAAAGGCGCGGGCCAACATGATGGAGCTCAGCAAGTTGATCCGGACCACTTCTTCGGCGTCATGCTGTCTGACGAAACGGATAGGAGAGACGAGCTCCACACCCGCAGCATGGACGAGACCATTCAAGGAACCGGCGTCCGTTATCACGGATCGCAGCCAATCGCCGATTGCCTCCGGATGATTGAAATCGAATGGTGCAACGCGGTGCCCCTCGCCGTCCATAAGGGCCAAGGTCTCCTGGAGGCGATCCCGATTTCGTCCCGTAAGGACGAGCCGGGCGTGTAGCGAACTTAATAAGATTGCCGTCTCGCGTCCGATGCCGCTCGATGCGCCCGTAACCAGTACGGTCGTCCCAGCGAGGTCCATCGGATTGTGGGCCATTTAGCTGGACCCGCCGAAGACTCGCGCCAACTTCAAGAGATCTTCGACCGTCGCACAATCGACGATCTGGCGAGGCGAAAGCCTGACACCATTGTGATCGTCGGCCAGCGCGATGAAACCAATCATCGCACTGGAATTCCACTGCTCCAATTCTCCCAGCTTCTCGGGGCCTCGCAGTGAGCCGGCGGGCAATTCGAGGACCTCGTCAAGCTGCAGAAGAAATTCTTCCCTGGTCATAGTGGTATCTCCAATATAACGGAACAGTGCCGCCGTCAAGAAACGGATTGCCGGCCCGTGGCACTAGGAGGCCACCATCTCTCCGCGGGATTTCCCCCCACCACGATTCCCGGAGCCACGGGAGTCAACACGACCGATCCCGCCGCGACCGTGGCTTTGTCGCCGACGTTCGCCATCACCACGGTCGATGCTCCGATCCAGCAATGCTCGCCGATCACGATTTCCACGAACTTACGGTCTTCGTCGGTCAGCCGGCCCTGCGCGTCCCGCTTGTGTTGCTGGCCTCCGCTGAGAATCTGCACGGCAGCTCCGAGCAGCGTGCCATCCCCGATAACCGCGCATCCGATCACACAATATGGTCCAATACTGGCGCGGCGCCCCACAGTTGTCTGCGGGTGGGCAAAGAAAGCGCCGAAGCTGATCTTACAGTCGCGCGAGCAACTGCGCAGCGTCATCCTGTAATAGGAAACGCGCACGTAGTCGCCCACCAGTCCTGGGGCAAGCGCGCAGAGATGGGCAAAGAAACTAAAGACGGCGGGCAGGCGCCCGAACCCTGAGGCTGCAGCGCAGGGAAACGTCAGTACCAGGAACGCTCCGCTGGCCAACCTCTTCAATAGCTGCCGCAAGTTTTCACCCCCGAGTCCCCCCGGTGTAGCACGCCTCGACATTTGCAGTCAATTGCGTTCGCGCTCCTGGGGTTTTTGACTCAGGAGTAAGAGGCGGATTGGAATCCGAACGGAGCTGCGACCACAGGGAGCGGTCGGATGGATTGGAGACTCGAACATATAGCCACAACACTCGCCCTGCTGGTCGATGACGTTCGCTTCCAGCGTTCCCTACGCTCGCTGCTCGGATTCCTTTACTCCTCGTGCAGCGCTCGCGACGGGGAAATCCGCGAGGCACGAAAGGCGGGTATCCAGCAGGCCAGCAACGCCACCGCGGCGAGAATCGATGGCGCCAGGATGAAGGTTACACCATCGTTCGGGCCGATACCGAACAACATGCCGCGAATGGCTCGCGAAGCGGCTAGCGAAACCAGCAGGCCGGCCGAAGTGCCCACTGCAACCAGCACCGCGCACTCGCGGAGGATCATCCACTGAACGCTCCAGGGCGTAGCGCCGAGCGTGGTGCGGATGCCGAACTCGCCCACGCGCTGCTCCACCGAGTACGCGACCACGCCGTAAACTCCTATGCTCGCCATCAGCAGCGCCAGCAGGCCGAAGCCGGTCAGCAGGGTTGCCGAGAGCGTCTGCGCCCACAGCGTATCGCGAATGGTGGTGCGGACGCCTTCGGAAGCGAGCGGAACGTTCCGGTCGAGCGCCTGCACGCGCAGCCGCACATCCGCCGCCACGGCGTCCGGGTTGCCCGCCGCGTGAATATATACGACGGCGGTGGGAAAGTAATACTGTTGGAGCGAAAGATACAACATCGGCTCCGGCGCATCGTCCAGGGCCCGGTAATGAGAGTTGCGGACCACGCCCACGATTTGAACCGGCGCACTCTCGCCGCCAAACTCGATCACCCGACCAATGGCATCCTCAGCGGGCCAGAAAAAGCGCGCCGCAGTTTCGTTGATTAGGGCCACGCGGTGGCTGTCG
>CAZFOP010000348.1:0-4640 GCA_964520085.1 uncultured Solibacteraceae bacterium
ACCATCACATCGAAGATTCCCGGCTCGACCACGCGGTGCATGTCGGTGTTCAAGATGGAGAGCTTGTCCGCGTTAATGGTGAATTCGACGGCGCGCTTCTCTCCCGGCTTCAGGGTGATGCGCTCGAAGCCTTTCAACGACAGGACGGGCTGCGTGACCGATGCCACGCGCTGGTGCAAATACAGTTGCGGAACCTCGTCGCCTTCGCGCGAGCCGGTGTTGGTGACATCCACGCGCACTTTGGCCACACCACCGACGCTAATTTGCGCCGGCTCGACGCGCAGGTTTTCGAACTGGAATGTGGTGTAACTCAGGCCGTAGCCGAATGGAAAGAGGGGCTTTCTGGTGCTGAACGCATAGGTACGGTCGTCGGTCGGTTTGTGATTGTAGAAATCGGGCAAGGCGCCGACGGTGTGGGGAAACGTGATGGGCAGCTTGCCGCCCGGATTGACGTCGCCAAAAAGCACCTCGGCCGCGGCCGTTCCGCCTTCCTGTCCGAGATACCAGCCCTCGACGATGGCCGGCACGTGCTCGGCAATGTAGTTGATGGAGAGCGGCCTGCCGTTGAGCAGGAAGACGACGGTGGGCGTGCCGGTTTCGACCACTGCCTTGACCAGATCGTTCTGCGCGCCGAGCAGGTCGAGCGAATCGCGATCGCCCAAGTGCATCTCCGCCCAGGCTTCGCGGTTGGTGCTTTCATTTTCGCCGACCACCAGGATGGCGACGTCGGCTTTGCGCGCCAGCTCGACCGCGGCAGCGACTTTTTCCACCTGCGCCGCCGGGTCGGCCAGCTGGACGCCGTTGGCCGACCAGCCGCGCCAGCCCTGCTTGGCGTTGGTGATCTGGCAGCCCTCGGCATAAACCACTTTGGCGGATGAGCCCACGCGCGCGCGAATGCCATCGAGCAGGCTGACGCCGTGTCCCGGCTCCCGGGCGTAACCGCCCACGTGGACATCGGCGGCGTTGGGGCCGATGACGGCGATGGTTTTGAGCTTGGCGAGATCGAGCGGCAGCATACTCTTCTCGTTCTTGAGCAGGACGACGGACTTCCGTGCGGCCTCGACGGCCAGCTTGCGATGCTCGGGGCCGCTGGTGATCTTCTCGGTATAATCCGGATCGACATAAGGATCGTCGAACAGGCCGAGGCGGAACTTGGCGGCTAGCACGCGGCCGGCGGCGCGATCCACCAGGCTTTCCGGAACGGCGCCCGCCTTGACCTGGTCGGTCAGGGTGCGATAAACGCTACCGTCGGAAAGGTCGAAGTCGACTCCCGCTGCCAGCGCGAGGCGCGCGGCTTCGGACATGTTGGCGGCCACGTGGTGGCCTTGGACCAGCATCTGCAGGCCGCCGCCGTCGGAGGTGATGTAGCCGCCGAAGCCCCACTCCTGGCGCAGCACGCGGTCGAGCAGCCAGTGATTGATGTGCGACGGGACGCCGTCGATCTCGTTGTAGGAAGCCATGACGCTGCCCACGTGGGCTTCCTGGACGGCGGCCTGGAAGGGGATTAGGAAGTTTTCGCGGATGATGCGTTCGGAATAATTGCCGGGCGCGGCGTTGGTGCCGCCTTCGGGCTGGCCATGCACGGCGAAGTGTTTGGCAGTGGCCAGAACGTGGTGATGGCCGATGTGGAACTCGTCGCCCTGCAAGCCGGTGACGGCGGCGACGGCCATGCGCGATGCGAGATAGGGGTCTTCGCCGTAGGTCTCCTCGGTGCGGCCCCAGCGCGGATCGCGTGCCAGGTCGAGCACCGGCGTGAACACCTGGGCGACGCCGGCGGAGCGGGCTTCATCGCCGGCCGCCGAGAAGACGCGGCGGACCAGGGCGGGATCGAAGGTGCTGGCCAGCGCGAGAGCTTGCGGGAAGCTGGTGCTGCCGTCGCTCATGAAACCGTGCAGCGCTTCACCCATGAACAGCCAGGGAACGCCGAGCGGGGTTTTCTCGCGCAAATAACGCTGGACGGCGTTGCGCAGGATCGCAAGCTGGCGCGGCGAGAACTCCGAGACTTGATCGCCGCCGGGGCTGCGGAAGGCGAGGTTGGCCTGGTCGGGGCGGTAGGTGCCGGTCGTATCGAGCAGGGAAACGTGCGGATTGAACCTACTGCAAAGTTCGGCGACCTTCTCTTCCAGCGTCATGCGGCTCAACAGGTCCGCCACGCGCTCGTCGATGGTCAGCTTGGGATCGCGATATTTCGGCGCGGCGGCCGGTTGGCTCCAGGCGTTTAGCGCGAAGAGAGAGGCGAGGCTCAGAACGGCCGGAATGAAGATGTTTCGAAGGCGACGTGGCATTTCGTTTCTCCTGTTGAGTGGCGTGGCAGTTGGGCACACGACTCGATCTGCGGCGGGCAGACCCACTCGAATGGCTACACAGCTTACCGCGCAAAATTCCAGAGCGGACATATCTATTGTCGGCCGGCGGCGGCTGGCTCGGCAGTCACCATGGTACAACCGGGCGGAGGAAGAGCGACGAACGATCACGGGCGGGTCACGACGGTCTTCTTTCGCCCCTTTCCGGGGCTACGTTATTGGGTTCGAGGTACCCAGTGCTGACCGCACGGGGCTACTCTCTTTCGCCCCCGCGGGGCTCGCTGTGGTCGCTTCGTTTGGCCACCGATGGTCTCGCCGGTGCGGTAGCGGCTGGCGTCTGTATTTTTTGCTTGACAAGTGGTTCATTCAAACGGATGATTAAAGCAGTCGAATGAGTGACACGCGACTCCGGATTCTCGATACCGCCGAACGGCTGTTTGGCGAGGAAGGCTACAAAGCCGTTTCTCTGCGCCGCATTACGGCCGCTGCCGCAGTCAATCTGGCGTCGATCCACTACCATTTTGGATCAAAAGAAGAGTTGCTGGATGCCCTGGTGGAACGCCGGGCTACGCCCGTGAATGAGGAACGGATGGAGGGGTTGCGGCGGCTGAAGGAAGCGGCCGGGCCGAATCCGATAGCGTTGGAGGATCTGCTGGAAGCGTTCATGGCTCCGGCGTTTCATTCGGCTGACAAGAGCCCGGAGTGGGCCAGGCTGATGGGCAGACTGCACGCCGAGGGCGTCATGCCGGCCGTTGGCCGCAAGCACTTTGGCCCAACCGGGGCGCAGTTCGTCGCCGAGATGCGGCGCACGCTGCCGGAACTGCCGGCAGACGAGTTGGCATGGCGGTCGTTTTTTGCGGTGGGCGCGATGGCACACGCGTTGAGCGCGCCGCCGCACGAGCTTATGGGGAACTCGAGACCGGAACCGCCGAGTGAATTGGCGCGGCGCGTGGTGGCTTTCTTGAGCGGCGGATTCCGGGCGCCGGTGGCGTCCCGCGAAAAGGTTGAGGTGAAGCGATGAAGGTGGCGTGGATACTGTTGATGGCGATGCCCGCGCTGGCCCGCGCAGCGGACACGGAGCCCGCGCCGGTCGAGCTGACTTTGAAGCGTGCGGTGGAGGTGGCGATTTCCGCCCAAGGCAACACCAATATCCAGCTTTCGGGCGAATCGCTGAAGCAGGCGCAGTCGCGGGCCTTGCAGGCGCGTGCCGCGCTGCTGCCGGATCTCGAGGGCGCATTCAGCGACCGAAGCCAGACGGAGAACCTGGCGGCCGAGGGATTGACCAGCATCCATCTGCCGATTGCCGGTTTCAGCTTCCCGGAATTCGTCGGGCCGTTTTCCACCACCGATGCGCGCCTTTCAGTGCAGCAAAGCGTGTTCGATTTCGCTTCCATCCGGCGCTTTCAGGCCTCCAAGGCCGGGGTATCGGCCGCGACCCAGGAGTTGGACAGCACGGCGGAAACGGTGGCCGCGCAAGTAGCGCGCGCGTACCTGGCGGCAGTGCGCGCCGATGCCGACGTGGATACCGCGAACGCCAACGTGACGCTGTCCGACGCGGTGCTGACGCAGGCCGAAAACCAGAAGAAAGCGGGCACAGGAACCGGCATCGAAATCACACGCGCCAAAGTGCAACTCGCCAACGACCGGCAGCATTTGCTGGTGGCAGACAACACGCGGCGCAGCGCGCACCTGGAATTGCTACGCGTGATGGGCGTTCCGCTCGGGACCGAAGTGCGGCTCACCGACAAGCTGGGGTACGTGCCGGTGGACGCGGTGACCATGGAACAGGCCAAGGCGCAGGCGCTTCAGGCGCGGCCGGATTTGAAAGCGCAGCAGCAGCGGGAAGAGAACGCGCGGCTTTCCGCCAGCGCCGTGAAAATGGAGCGGCTGCCCACGCTCGCCGCATTCGGCGACTACGGCTCCAGCGGCAGCGCACTCGACAACAGCTTGCCCACGCGCACCTATGGCATTTCGCTGAAAGTTCCTTTGTTCGATGGCGGGCGGCGCGACGCACGGCGTGGCGAGGCGGCCAGTCTCTACCGCTCCGAGCAAGTGCGCACGGGCGATTTGAAACAGCAGATCGAGCTGGATGTGCGGCTGGCGCTGGACGGATTGCGGTCCGCGGAGGACCAGGTGAAGGTCGCCAAGGAAGGCCTTGAGTTGGCCGATAGCGAACTCACACAGGCGCGCCGCCGCTATGACGCAGGCGTCACCAACAGCTTGGAAGTGACCGACGCGCAGACCCGCCTCGAACGGGCGCGCGACAACGAAACCCAGGCGCTCTACAACTACAACGTGGCGCGCATCGACCTGGCGCAGGCCATGGGCAATATGCGG
>CAZFOP010000349.1:0-4639 GCA_964520085.1 uncultured Solibacteraceae bacterium
TCTACCTCGCCACCCACCGATGGGGGCCGGTCCCGGTCCTCGCCGTGCTCTGGCGCGATCGCTACTCCGATGCCGCCACCGTCAGCGGTGAGGACTGGCGGATCTTCCCCTTCAGCTCGATCGCAGCCGAGCTACGCCCTACCAGAACGTCGAATTCGCCGGGATCGGCGCGCCATAGCTTGTCTTTCACATCGTAGTAAGTGAACGAGCGGGCATCGAGCGCAATAGTCACTGACTTAGTCTCGCCCGGCTTCAGCTCGACCTTGGCAAAGCCCTTCAGCTCCTTGGGCGGGCGCGGGACGGAGGCGTGGCTGTCGCCGACATAAACCTGCGCCACTTCGGCGCCGGCGCGCTTACCGGTGTTGGTGACTTCGAACGTCACTTCATACGCACCAGACTTGGCGCCCGGCTTGATCGCCAGTTTGCCGTAACGAAATGTCGTGTAGGACAAGCCATAGCCGAACGCGAACTGTGGCGTCACGCCGTTGTGTTCGTAGCCGCGATAGCCCACGAACACGCCGTTTCGGTAGACCACGCGGCGCGTGCCAGGATCCGGATAGTAGCTGTCGTGCGCCGGGTTATCCTCCCAGCGCTTCTCGATGCTGATGGGCAGCCGCCCGGAGGGGTTCACCTCGCCTAGCAGAATCTCCGCCAGCGCCGTGCCACCCGCCTGGCCGGGATACCAGGCTTGGATAACGCCCGGCACGCGGTCCAGCCAGCCGCGCATGTCCACGCCGCCGCCGGAAGTAATCACCACCACGTTGTTCTTATTGATGGCGGAGATCTCGCGAATCAGCTCCTCCTGGCCGGTCGGCAACTGGAAGGTGCGGTCGCCGTCCTCGCCTTCGTTACTGTCGTTGAAGCCCACCGCCAGCACCACTACGCTGGCTTTCGCCGCCAGCGCCTTGGCGGCGGGGTCCACCAGGCTCGCCTGCGGCGCAATCCCGACGCGCACCAGGTCGCCTGCGAAATTGAACCCGCCCTGGAACTTCTCGAAGACCACTTTGTGCGGCCCGGCGGCCAGATCGAGCGTCGCCTGGTCCACCTTCGCTTTGCGCACGGTCCAGCCATCCAGCAGCAGCTTGCCATCCAGATACAGGCGGTAGCCGCCCTGGGCATCGGTGGGCGATTCGGCGAAGATCTCGAAAGTGCCGGCGGTCTTGGCGGTGTAATATCCGCTCCAGCGTCTCGACGTCTGCTTGGGCGGGTTGGCGATCATCTCGGCCAATTGCGCCTCGCCGCCCGGCAGATCGTCCACCGCGAAGGATGGCGAACGGTTGATGTGGAGAACGATGCCGGTTTCGACCGGCGCGCCCGAGAGATCCCCGTTGGAGAAGACTTCCATCTTCAGGCCCACTTCGCCGCCCGTGGCTTCGGTCGTGAACTCCGTGCCGGCGGCGAGTTGCTTGCGCTCCGGCAGGCCAGCGTTCCACAGCACGGTCGCTTTCGAGGCGAGCTTATCGGTCAACCCCTCGAGCAGGCTCACCGCGCCGAATGGCTTTACGGCCGCGCTGCCGCCCGCGTTGGGCACGGCCGGATAGCCGTTGGGGCCGATCACGGCGATCGTCTTGACCGCGCCCGCATCAATCGGCAGCACGTTGCCTTCGTTCTTGAGCAACACCAAGGATTCGCGCGCGGCATCAAGCGCCACTTGCGCGCCGGCGAGGCTATAACGCGGAATGGTCAGATCCTCCTGCTCGCGATCCAGCCAGCCGAAACGAATCGCCACCCGCAGAATGCGGCGAACCTTGTCGTCGATGGTGGCCATCGAGACCTGCCCCTTCTCGATCGCTGGCAGCAGGGTGGCGCGGTTCATGTGTTCGCCGGAGGGCATCTGCAAGTCCAGCCCCGCGTTGGCCGCGGCCACGCCGTCGTAGGTGGCCCACCAGTCGGACATCATCACGCCGTCGAAACCCCAGATTCGCTTGGCGATATCGATATTCAGATGCGCATTCTCGGTGAGATGCTCGCCATTGGTCAGGTTGTAGGAATCCATGATGGCGCCGACGTGCGCGCGCTTGACGGCGGCTTCGAAGACGGGCAGATAGATCTCACGCATGGCGCGTTCGTCGATGATGGCGTCCACGTTGTGGCGGTCGTACTCCGAGCTGTTGCCCATGAAGTGCTTGATGGTGGCCGATACGCCCAGCTTCTGCATTCCCTCGATGTAACCCACGGCGATCCGCCCGCTCAGGAACGGATCCTCGCCGAAGTACTCGAAGTTGCGGCCGTTCATGGGCGCGACGTAGATGTTGACGCCCGGACCCAGCATGAAATGAACGCCGCGCGCGCGTGCATCGGCGCCGATGGCTGCGCCGACGCGCTCCGCCAGCGCCGTGTTCCAGGTGGCCGCCAGCGCGATGCCGCCCGCCATGGTGGTGGCCGGACCGTCGTTGCGCGCGCCGATTGGCCCGTCGGACATCTTCAGCTTTGGCAGTCCCACGCGGGGAATGGCGCGGATATAGAAGAAATCCACGCCGCCAATGAGGTCTATCTTCTCTTCGATGGTCATCCGGCTCAGGATGTCGGAGACGCGTTTTTCGGTGTCATTGACCCGCTTCTCGGTGGCGCTCGAAGCGGCCATCAGGGGTACGGCAAACAAGGCCGCACAAACGTAGAGAGTAAACGCGGCAGGCGTGGCTGAAATCATGGTTTGACCTTCTGTCTTGAGCTCTTCAGAATCGCAGCATACCACCCTTCAGCGCTTGGAGGCCTTTCGAGCGCTAGCGTAAGATGGTTGCATGGTGCGGGTTTTCAGGGCGTGTGCGCTGCTGTCGATGTTGTTTTCGATAACCAGCGTGGCGCAGGTCATCGAATTCGAGTCGAACGGTCTGCGCTATCAGACGCTGACGAGGTCCGGCGTTACGATTATGTTCGCCCACCTGCCCAGCCACCTGCACGAATACTCGATCATTCAGGTGGCTGTCTCCAACGGCTCGTCCGGGCCTTATGTGATCCGGCCGGAAGACTTCAGCATCGAATATGCCGATGGCACCGTTGTGCATGGCGCGTCCGCGCGCGACATCATCATGATGGAGATGCAGAAGGGGAGCGGCAGCGACGTGGTCAAGCTGGTCACCACCTACGAAGCGGGGATATACGGCAACCCGCACTTCAAATCCACCACCGGCTACGAATTCCGCCGCCAAGCCGCGCTGGCAGTCAGCTCAACCCGATTGCGCGCGGCGGCCGCCGCCAGCGCGATTGCCCTGGTGCGAACCCGCCTGGGGCCGGGCGAGAGCACCGATGGCGCCGTCTTCTTCGCCGAAGGCAAGCTACCCGCCGGCGGCAAGCTCACCGTCCGCACCAACACCGACGTCTTCCAATTCGACACGGAGTAATCGCGCTGCCGCTGGCGCAGTTCTCACCGCCATTCAACTTCGGAGCGTGGCGCGGGCGCCGATGACACGTCCGCTCACAATTCTTGCAGCTTTGCTTTCAGTCGATTACAGCCGAAGCGATGGTTGATTTGCTGGGAGGAGAGGATATCGTGTGAGCGAGAGGAAATCCGGTTCCCGTCTTCTCTGACCTGGCAGTTCCAAACCGCCTTCCCCAACGGCCCACCCGCTCCGCCGGAGCGTTCTTTTCCCGAAACGGCCAGATTTCCTCTTGTCTCACTTGCGCGAGCCGCGCTGTGGGTTGCGCAGGCGCGACTGATGCGTCTTGTGCTTGCGCCGCTTGGGCTTGCTAATGACGAAGGTGCCGCTGCCCAGGTATTCCGCCTGGTAATTCTTTTCCGCTGCCAAAGAAGTTCTCCTGTAGGTGGGTAAAACCGCCTCTTCATTGTAGCGCGGTAAGCTGGGTTGATGAAGCCGAGCCCGCAGCCGCTCCGCCGTATCGCCCGCGCATGCTTTGCCGCGCTGGCGACGTTGTGGCTGCCGCTGGCGTCCGCCCAGACGGACGAGGATGCGCTCGGCCAGGCCCGCTGCCTGCAAGTCCCCGAAATCTCCCGCCAACTCGCCCGCATCACCGGCCTTCCCCTGCGGCGTCCGGTGCCGTGCAGTTTCATCGACAAGGAGCAGGTCAACGCCTTTCTCAAGAAACGCCTGAAGGAAGACTCCACACCAGAGGAAATCCGCGTCGAGGAACTGACGCTCAAGAAGTTCGGCCTGGTCCCGGCCGATTTCGACCTGGCCGCGAGTACGGTGGATCTGCTCACCGAGCAGGCCGCCGCATTCTACGATTACAACGAGCGCAAGCTCTTCCTAACCGGTTCGACCGGCGGAGAATCCGAGGACACCATCCTGGCGCACGAGCTTGCCCACGCCCTGGCGGACCAGAGTTTCCATTTGGCGCGCTACATAAAGCGGGGGCGCCAGAGCGACGATGGCTCGACCGCCCGTCTCTCCGTGATGGAAGGCCAGGCTACTTGGCTGATGAACGAATACGCGGCGCGGCGCCAGGGGCGGTCGCTGCTGGGTAACCCGCCTTTGGCCGCCAAGATGACCGGCTCCACCGACTCCGGCACGGGCGAGTTCCCGGTCTTCGACAAAGCCCCGCTCTACTTGCGCCGCTCCCTGATGTTTCCCTATGTCGAGGGGATGGCGTTCCAAGCCGCCGTCCTGGAACACGACCATCAGCGCGGCTTCGCCGAGGTCTTCACCGACCCTCCCGTCTCCACGCAACAGATCCTGCATCC
>CAZFOP010000350.1:0-4628 GCA_964520085.1 uncultured Solibacteraceae bacterium
ATCCTGCAGGATGCCCAGCTCGACTGGCGCAAGCTGATGAACCTGACCAACCGCGACTGCTCCCGCGCGGCGTCCGGCGGCACGGCGTCGCTGATGAAGCGTTTCGACTGGGACGGTGTGAATCTGGCCGAGCTGTATTTCGAATCGCTGGAGGGGGTCGGCAACCCTGCGCGCTTCACGCCCATGAACGACGATGTGCGCCGCGAATTTCGCGCCCGCTCCGGCTTCGACCCGATCGATCTGTTCGCCGCCCGCCGCGACGAGGCGTCGAAAAAGCAGTTCCTGGATTTCCGCGCCGAGCTGGCCGGGCGTATGGCAGAGGAGTGGCTGGCCGTGCTCGAAAGCCTGCGCATCGAAAAGCCAGACCTGGACCTGGTGCTGACACACGTGGACGACCGGTTCGACAACGGAATGCGTGATGCCATCGGCGCCGATGCCACGCGCGTGCTCCCCTTGCTCGACACGCGCAGTTTCACGTTTCTGATCGAAGATCCGGCAACCGTTTGGAACCTCGGGCCGCAGCGCTACCCGGCCATCGCGGCGCGCTACCACGCCATCACTACTCATGCCGACAAGCTGGCTATCGACCTGAATATCGTCGACCGCTATCAGAACGTCTACCCGACCAAGCAGCAGACGGGCATCGAGCTGTTTGAACTGGTGCATGACGCCGCGCGCAACTTCGACCGCGTCACACTGTATTTCGAGAACTCGCTGCTGACGCCGGACCTGGGGTTGCTGCCCTCGGCCGCCGCAACCGTCACCAGGGTCGAGCGCATCGGGCCAAAGCTGGTGTTGGATTCGGTGCATGGCGTGGGCGTTCCGTGGCGGGGCCCGGCCCTGGTGGATGGCCAGCCGTGGCCGGTGCGGGACGCGGAGACCGTGTGGCTGCCCGCCGGAGCCCACAGCATCGAGACGGTTCCGGCCGAGTCGGGCCCGCGCCTGCTGCGGCTCAACGGCGAGCTGAAGGCCGCCCACAGCGTGGACGCGCACTCCATCGAGTTCACCTATAAGAGTGCCGCCCGCGCGATTGCCGTGCTCGATCGCACACCGCGAACCATCGAGATCGATTCGAGCCCCGTCACGGCAAATCGCGCCGGCCCTAATACGGTGCTGCTGCCGCGCGGCCAGCACATCGTGACATTGACCATCGAGTGAGCTAGGATTACGAATGACCGATGACGGACGTGGCGTTACAGTCCGGAACTCCGGACATCCCGGATAAGCTGTACTTCAAGATCGGGGAAGTGAGCGATCTCTTGGGGGTCGAGCCCTATGTACTGCGCTTTTGGGAGAGTGAATTCCCCGCGCTACAACCGAAGAAATCCGGCACCGGCCACCGCCTGTACCGCCGCAAAGACGTCGAGTTGCTGCTGCGCATCAAGCATCTGCTCTACGAAAAGCGCTACACCATCGAAGGGGCGCGGCAGTCGCTGCAAACCAAAGTCCGCGTTGCTAAAGCCAGACGAGCGGTCACGGTTCAGCAGGAACTGTTCGCCACCGACCCATGGCCCGAAATCCGCCGGCAACTGAATGAGATTCTGAACCTGCTGAAGTAGGCGGGGCCTAATCCGGTCTCTGTGGTATAAGTCACTTATGGCGTTCCCGATTGACTGGCAGAACGAGACGCTGCACCAGATGCTCAAGCTGGTGGCGGCCTATTTTCTCGCGCTCCCCGTCGGATGGTGGCGCGAAAAAGAGGCTCACACGATTGGCGTGCGCACGTTCCCGTTGGTGGCGATGGCCAGTTGCGGATACATCCTGGTCGCGGTGCCACTCGGCCATCCCGATATCGCCGCTCAGTCGCGCGTGCTGCAGGGATTGGTGGCGGGAATTGGCTTCATCGGCGGCGGAGCCATCTTGAAAGCCGAGGGCAATGTGCACGGCACGGCGACCGCGGCCAGTATCTGGAATACCGGCGTGATCGGAGCAGCCGTGGCGGAGGACCGGTTCTACCTGGCAATAGTGCTGGCACTCCTCAACTTCTTCACGCTGCGCGTCCTGCTGCCCTACAAGCTCAAGATCGACGCGAAACAGGATCGCAAGACTGCGGCATCTCTCGACTAAACAGCGCCAGATAGCAACTGTGCCAGCCGCCGCCCCATGGTCGGGGCCCCGATGCCCGTTCAGAGCAGCGACCGTGAGGAAGCGGTTGCCAGTGATCGGACCGGTTATCTTCTGGCGGGCCCTTGGCAACAACGAGATACCGTGACCTATGTCAATTGCGACGCGCACGATAAAATGCAGAGAGATGCCTACAAGCTCATCAGCCCCACCAACTCGGAGTGATGTCGCGGTTCGGCGAGCCGGAGCCGCCCGTTGAGCGCGGCGGAGAAGTTCGCTCGGTTGGTTTCCCTGATGGCCCGCTTGCGCGCGCCTGGCGGCTGCCCGTGGGACCGCGAGCAGACCTTCGATTCCATCAAGCCCCACACGCTGGAAGAAACTTACGAGGTGCTCGACGCCATCGATCGCCGCGCCTGGCAGGATTTGGCCGAAGAGTTGGGCGACTACATGCTGCAGGCTGTCTTCTATGCGCAGATGGCCGCCGAACAGGATCTCTTCACCATCGAAGACGCGTTGGACGCGATCAATCGGAAGCTGGTGCGCCGACACCCGCACATCTTCGGCGAGGAATCGGCCGAGACCGCCGGCGACGTGAAGCGCATCTGGAGCGAAGTGAAGGCCGCCGAAAAGGCCGCGCAAGGCCGTGAAGGGGACAGCCTGCTGGCCCCCGTGCCGCGCGCACTGCCGGCGCTGGTGGAGGCGCAGCAGATTACCTCGCGCGCCGCCCAGGTCGGCTTCGATTGGGAGAACCCCGAGCAGGTGCTCGACAAGCTGCGCGAGGAACTCGACGAATTCGCCGAGGCGCGCCGCGGCGGATCGCACGACGAACTTGAAGGTGAACTGGGCGACCTCCTGTTCGTGCTGGTCAACCTGGCGCGCTTCGTCAAAGTGGATCCGGAGCAGGCCCTGCGCGCGACCAACGCCAAGTTCCGCCAGCGCTTCGCCTACATCGAGGCCAAGCTGGCCGAGCACGGCAGCAAGCCGTCCGAGGCGACCATCGAGGAAATGGAGGCGCTGTGGCAGGAAGCCAAGCGGTGATCGACATCCGCCAGTTGCGCGACCTCGCGCAGTTCGCCGGTGTGGTCGATTTGCAGAAAGAGATTTGGGGCTTCAACGCAATCGACCTGCTGCCGATGCGCCTTCTGGTAGTGTTAGACAAAGTGGGCGGCCACATTTTCGGCGCATTCGACGCGGATCGTTTGATCGCTTTCTGCTTCGCCATTCCCGGCGTCAAGCCAGGCCCGACGCCATATCTGCACAGCCACATGCTGGGCGTACTGCCGGAGTACCGCGATTCGGGAATCGGCCGCCGCCTCAAGCTCCGCCAGCGCGAGGACGCCCTGGCCCGCGGCATTGGCCTGATCGAGTGGACCTTCGATCCGCTGGAGTTGAAGAACGCCTTCTTCAACTTCGAACGCCTGGGCGCAATCGTGCGCCGCTACGCGGAGAATCAGTACGGCCTCACCGCCAGCCCGCTGCACGGCGGTCTGCCCACGGATCGCTGCACCGCCGAATGGTGGCTCGATTCCCCGCGCGTGCGGCAAGTTCTGGCGGGTGACCGCCCGTCCGTCCACGCCGTCGAACGCATTTCGTTTCCCGCCGAGGTCGCGCTGATTCGCAACCAGGACGCGGCTCGCGCGCGAGAGATTCAAAAGACCAACGCCGCGCGGTTTCAAGACGCCTTTGCGCGCGGATTGGCCGTGACCGGCTTCGAGCGCGGTGCCACCGAGGGAACCTATCTGCTGGAGCCATGGCAATGAAGATCGAACGCGTCACTCTGCGGCAGATCCGCATGCCGCTAGTACATTTCTTCGAAACCAGCTTCGGCCGCACGTACGAACGGCAAATCATTCTGGTCGAGGTGCATGCGGACGGCATTTCCGGCTGGGGCGAGGTTACTGCCGGCGAGAATCCTTTTTACAACGAGGAGTGGACCGAATCGGCGTGGGGGATTCTGCGGGATTACGCCGCCCCGCGCCTGCTGGGCCGCGACATCGACGGACCGGAAGCGGTCTATCCGTTGACCGCACACATCCGCGGCCACAACATGGCCAAAGGCGGACTGGAAGCCGCCGCGTGGGACTTGGCCGCGCGCACGGAAGGAGTGCCACTTTGGAAGAGGATCGGCGGCGGCGCGCGGCGCGAGATTCCTTGCGGTGTTTCCATCGGCATTCAGGATTCGGTCGAGGCGCTACTCGAAACCATCGATCGCGAGTTGGCCGCCGGCTATCAGCGCATCAAGATCAAGATCAAGCCCGGCTGGGATGTGGACGTGATCGCGCGCGTGCGCGAACGTTTTCCGCTCATCAAACTAATGGCCGACGCCAACTCGGCGTACACGCTCGCCGACGCGGACCACCTGCGCAAGCTGGACGACTTTTACCTGATGATGATTGAGCAGCCGCTCGCCCACGACGACATCATCGACCACGGCGAGTTGCAGGCGCGCCTGCAAACGCCCATCTGCCTGGACGAATCGATTCACAGCGCTCACCACGCGGCGCAGGCGATCCGCCTGCGCGCCTGCCAAATCCTCAACATCAAGCTGGGGCGCGTGGGCGGCT
>CAZFOP010000351.1:0-4593 GCA_964520085.1 uncultured Solibacteraceae bacterium
GGGTAGGTGACCTGGTCTTCCATGATGTCGGGGCTGCGGTCCCAGCGCGAATAGACAATTACCTGCGTGTCGCTCAGGTCCGGTAGCGCATCGAGCGGAACGGTTCGCATCGACCACAACCCGGCAACTACCGCCGCTGCGACCAGGACGAAGACGACGGGCTTGTTCCGGGCCGAGAACTCAATGACCGCGTCGATCATTGCCTCATGGCTCCGGCCTCGGGCGTCTCGCGCATGCCCGCCCCAGCGGCCTCCATCTGACTTTCGGAATCGATGAGGAAGTTGCCGGAACTGACGACGCGTTCACCTCCCCTGAGACCCGATAGGATTTCAATGCGATTGCCAACCCGTTCGCCGGTCGTAACCCGCCGGGGCTCGAAGAAGCCATTGCCGCGGTCGATGAACACGGACTTCCGTTCGCCGGCATCGAGCACCGCCTCCGCGGGCACAGTGAGGGTCGATGGAAGATTGACGCGAAGTTCGACATCGGCATACATGTCCGGCTTGAGCAGGAGAGCGGGGTTGTCCATATCGAGACGCGCCTTGAGCGTGCGTGTGGTTGGATCGACATCCGGCTGGATATAGGTGATCCGCGCATTGAACACCCGGCCGGGAAGTGCCTGAAAGGACACACTCGCCGCTTCGCCGACGCGAACGTTCTGGGCTTCATGCTCGAACACGTCGGCGACGATCCAGACATGGCTGAGATCGACAATCGTATAGAGTTCCGTCTCGGAGGTTACCTTCAATTGCGGAAAGGCCTTGCGATCCGTCACGTAGCCCGTCGCAGGCGAGTAGAGTGTGGTGTTTTTGATTGGTTGTCCGCTCTGCAGCACCTGATTGATTTGCGCGTCGCTTAGGTCCCACAGCTCCAGGCGGCGGCGAGTGGCCTGGAGAAGCGATTCGCTTTGGGCATATGCCGATGGCAGCGGATTGTTTTGCATCATTGTCTTTGCTCTCGCCGCCAGTAGTAACTCTCTCTGAGCTGCCAGCATGTCCGGGCTGTAGATGGTCAGCAGCGGGTCGCCCTGCTTCACGAACGCTCCCGTGAAGTTGACCAGCACCTTGTCGATCCAGCCGTCCACCTTCGTATGCACCCGCTGGATGCGGGTTTCGTCGATGGCCACTCGACCCACTCCGCGGATCGTCCTGAAGCCACTTCTCACTTCGGCCTCACCATACCTCACGCCGATTAGTTGTTGCTTTTCAGGCGAAATCTGCACCGTTCCTGCGGGCATTGTCGATGCGTCGCCGGCGTCGGCGTTGGCGGACGTGGCAACGTCATCTCCGTATACTGGCACCAGCTTCATGCCGCAATCGGGTGCGATCCCGGGCTTATCCGACTTGTATGCCGGATGCATCGGGTCCACCCAATAGAGAACTTTGCGGTCAGGCTTCTCGCCGGTTGCCGCCACCAAGCCGTTGGTGGCCTTGTATGCATATCCACCTGCAAACGCGGCTGCGATCACCGCCAGTAAACCAATTGCTCGAATGACTGTCATCGGATTCGTTTCAATTCGTCAGCGGTTGGCCCGTGATTTCTTCGAGGCGGCTCAGCGCCAGTGAATAGTTGAGCGCTTCGTCGTAATAGTTCATTTCGAATTCGAGCACCACCGACGCGCTGGAAAGCACCGATGGAAAGTCGACGGTCCCCGTCTCATAGCCGATAATCGACGCTCTTAGCGCCATATCGGATTGCAACAAAACGATCTGTCCGGATATCGTCCTTAGGTTTTGCGCTGCCTGCGCCACAAAGAGTTCATCCTCGTTGGAGGTAGTAGGGGTAGCCAACGCCCCATGTAACTGCGGCGCCTGGGTTTGCGCATAGAGCTTCATCAATCTCGCCGAAGCCTGAGCTTTGGAGAACTCGTCCTGAATCTGGGCCCGGAGCGTCTGGTCCGAAGCTTCGTACGCGCTTCTCGTCTGGGAAAGATCGCTAACCCGCTCGTTCACTCCGGCTCTCTGCTTCCGCCAGGAGTAGAGCGGAATCGCAAAATCCGCTCGAATCTCGTACGCGGGCGGCATGCCGCCGCGGTTGTAATATCCTGCGTTCAAGGTGACGTCGGGATAGAGATTCTTCCGGGCGATGTTTGCGGCCAGTTCCGAACGCTGGATCAGTTTCCGATCTCGGGCAAGGATGGGAGACTTCTCGCGCGCGGAGGTGAATAGTCCTTCAAGCGTAGCGGTGAGGTCCTTCGGTGGTTCATCTTCCGGGCGGTTGATCGGAGATCCCGCTGCCCGATTTAGTAGGCTGTTGATCTCGGCCTCGCGGCTTCTTCGTTCCTGCTCGATCTTGACGATCCGCGTTTCGATGACGGTGAGTTGCATCTGCGCCTTAAACACATCCTGCTGCACGGCCTTCCCGACGGAATAGCGGTCTTCAGTGGCTTTCAAGAACTGCTCCAGCAGAGCGCGATTGCGGACCAACACATCGGATATCGCATACGTGTACTGAAGGCGATAGTAAGCCTGTTTCAGCCGGGAGACTACCGCCAGTTGGACTGATTGATACTGTTCAAACTTTGCCTGGGCGTCTGTGTACGCAATGTCGCCCTTGAGCTTGAGCTTCCCTGGGAAGGGCACTTCCTGCGAGACCATCAAGCGGGCGTTGGCGAGCACTTGGCTCCCTAAACCGGCGCCGGGGAGAGGATTGCCAACACTCGTGTAGCCAACCGAGACCTTGGGGTCCGGCAGACTGCTCTCCTGGGTCGGCCGCTGTCGCGCGCTTTCATATCTCTCTTGGGCCGCCACAATCTCCGGGTTGTTGCTGATTGCCTCGCTGGTCAAGCCTCGCAGGTTCTCCCGCGGCTTGGCTGTCTGCGCCACCCCGGAAACGGCGCTCACTGCCAGGATCAGTATCACACGGCGTCTCAATGCGTCCTCGCCCGCTCGTCACATCTGGCGTATGCCATCGTTATCCGGCCGGCCACGCTGTACGGCTCAGAGCCGCGAAGACGGCCCGCGCGCGGCAGCAGTGCCATCGCCGGTAAGATGGTGTGGTCCAATGGAAGAGCTGCCGTGGGATCACTGCTTGGATCCTTGCTTGGTGGCTTGGCCACTCTCTTTCAAGTGGGCCACGGCATCCCCGGTCGCGCCACCTAGCTGGAACGGCGGGCGCACTAGCTTGGTATACTCTAGGGCGGATTCTCTGATTTCCAGGTACTGGTTCTTCCCGACGTTGGTGAACTTCTGCGGCGTCCGGCTTCCGTTAGGCCACCATATTTCCAGGCTCAGAATCCGCGCAGACTTGCCCAGGCCAATGTGCTGCGTAAACGGTGACGCGCCGAACGACCCGCCGCTGCCGACAGTTCGGTAAATGGCGCGTACTCCCTGTCCCCCGTTCTCTACGGTCACCTTAATCCGCGCGCCTATGGCCGAACGGTTGGCCTTTACCCCGACCAGATGAAGGCTCATCCAGTCGTTGCCATGGTTGCCAGGATTCTTGAACAGTCGGACTGCGTGGCTGTCCCCCGGGATAGCCCCGCCGACTCGGAACAGGATGTCCTCGTTTCCCGTGTTCGCCATATCGGCGAATGCAATGCCATGTCCTTTGTGCAATTCACCCAGTCCTGAGGACGCCGTGATGTTCTCGAAGTACTTCCCGTCCTTGTTGTGAAGCAGAACGCTTGGCGTCAAAGACGCATAAGACGGATTGCCGTTGCCAAGATAGATATCTAGATATCCGTCGTTATCGACGTCGCCGAAATTGGCGCCCATCGGCATGAAGACCCTGTCCAGCCTGGTCTCCGCGGTCACATCGCGAAACGTGCCGTTGCCGAGGTTTTTGTAGAGCTTTAACGTTGTGGCATTGTGCGGCAGCCCAACATAGGTTCGAACGGTCTCGTCGAGCGACATGTAGTAGCTTGTCACGAAGAGGTCGGGCAGGCCGTCGTTGTCATAATCGAAGAACCAGGTGGCAAAGCCCTGTCCCGGCCCCCCCAAAACGCCGGCCTCCTTCGCAACGTCAGTGAACGTCAGGTCGTGATTGTTGTGGTACAGATAGTTGTCACCCATCAAGTTCGATACGTACAGGTCCATGTAGCCGTCGTTGTCATAGTCCGCCGCCGCAACCCCCTTAGCAAACGATACCTTGTCAATGCCGGCGGAATGCGAAATGTCTTTGAATGTGCCGTCGCCGTTGTTCAGGAAGAGTTCGGCGGGACCGTTCTCGTTGCCCACAAACAAATCCAGCAGGCCGTCGTTATTGATATCCACCCAGACCGCGGCCTGCGTCCGCGTCGGTTCCGCCAGGCCGGCTTCTTTTGTAACGTCCGTAAACGTCCCATCGCAGTTATTGCGTAGCAGCGACTTACGCTGCGCCGTCTGTTCCCAGCCGCCGCGCAACACCAGGATGTCCACGCAGCCATCGTTGTTATAGTCGGCCTGAATCATGTTCAGCCCACCCAACTGGTCCGACAAACCAGCCTTGGCCGTTCGATCCGTGAAAGTGCCGTCGCCATTGTTGTGGAAGTAGTGCATCGGGCCACATGCGTCGAAACTTGAGGTCACGACGTCGAAGCGGCCGTTGTTTTCAAAGTCATCGACGATCATGCCACCGGCTTCGTCGAAGGCATCCAGGCCGGCTTCGGGGGCC
>CAZFOP010000352.1:0-4567 GCA_964520085.1 uncultured Solibacteraceae bacterium
GGCAGACGAGATTGGGCAGTGACTGGAGTTCAGACGTGTGCTCTTCCGATCTCGGAAGCGGGCGCCGTTTGCGGCAAGCTGCTTTCCATCGGGCCGGGTTTCGAGCCGCTGGACGAAGCGCGTATCGATTCGACTGGCATCTGTTTCACGCCCGCCTTGCGGCACTTCGACCGCGGCTGGGGCGAGCCGGATCGTGGTGCCTACCGATATCCGGAGTATGTCTTCGGCGCGTCGGCGGCGGCGGCGCTGTACCGCCGCAGCATGATCGACGACGTGGCCATCGGCGGCGATTTTTTCGATCCCGACTTCTTCGTGTACCGCGAGGACGCCGACGTCGCCTGGCGCGCGCAGCTACTGGGCTGGCGGACGCTGTATACGCCGGCTGCGGTGGCCTTCCATGTGCGCACGGTCACACCGGCCAACCGGCGCTCGCTGCCCGCTCTCATCAACATGCATTCAGTGAAGAACCGCTTCCTGATGCGCGTCAAGAACATGACTGCCGGTGTCTACCGCCGGTGCTGGCTCCCCGCCACCCTGCGCGACGCGCTGGTGGTCGGGGCGTCTTTTTTGTGGGAGCCCTCCTCCGCCGCCGCCTTCTGGCACGTCGCCCGCTGCCTGCCCCGCGCGCTGGCTCGCCGCCGCGTCATCATGGCCCGCCGCCGTGCCGGCGACGAGGAATTGGCGCAATGGTTCAACTTCCAGCCCACCGCGCAACCGGTGGAGATGGAGGATCCCGCAGCCTTGGCCGCGCCGGCCGCGCCCATTCTGTAACTGCCCGAACCGCGCGGGGAACTCGCCCGGCAGCGGCTGCGCCGAATCGTATCCGCCGCGGGCCGTTCCCCGGTTGTCACGGCCGGTTATCCGCGCCCGCGCAATTGACCGTAACAGCAGTTACAATACCTGCTCAGGAGTGTGAAATGATCGGCAACGGTGGGACCCCTATGGTAGCTTTCTTGTCAACCGCTCTGTTTGGGCTGCTGTTTTATGTCGCGATTTTTTACTGTGTCTGGAAGTTCTATGAGCTGCTTTCCAAGATCAACGACAACCTCGCGGGCATCCGGGAGGCGGTGGAGCTAAGGCCGGCCAAAGCGCCCGAGGAATGAGAACGCCTCGGGCCCCGTGGCCGCTGCCTCCGCACGGAGACGGAACATGGCAAGAGTATCGATCGAGTTGGATGCCCGTTGGGTGAGGATCGTTCAGTCGCCGCTGTATTGGATTGTGACGGCTTTGCAGGGGGTTTCCATCACGTTCGCCCCTTTGATTCTTTACTGGAGCGGCCAGGGGAAGTTCTATCCCAGCTGGCAATGGATCGTCGTGCCAGCGTGCTTCGCCGCCATTCTCCTGGTGGGCTTCTTCTATGTGCTGCTGGGCAATGCAGTCGCCGGCGAGTTGAGAAAGAAAGGCACTGCGGCGTGATCGCAGCGGTCACCCGGCGGCTTACCGGCTTGCGCTACTTTGCCGCGGCTTTCGGCTGAATCGCGAAGTCCCAGATCTGCATGTTCAGCGCGTCTGGCGCGTACTCGACCACGGCGTACTCGCCCTCCGGCAGCGGCTGCTTGGACCAGATCTTGTACAGCCCATCTGGGTCCATCTCGCGCTGCAACGTTTCCACCAGCGTGGGAGTCTCTTCCACATCGCTGTCGACCGGCAGATAGACGAGTTTCTCCACGATACGGAAGTTACCCTTGGCTGTTAGTTTGGCAATGCCGAAGCGTTCCGGCACGGAGAGCTGTATGTAGAATTCCTGTTCCGGGTTGGTGAAGACGTTGGCCGAATGGGCGCCCTCGACTTCGAGCGTGCCCTTGCCGTTCATCACCTGCCCGATCGGCGCCAGCACCTTCAGCACCTGGCGTTTCTTGTCGATGTGGATTTCCGCCGCGGCGGCTTTCAGCGTCTTGGTCTGCTCGCCGTCCAGCCAGTACACACCGGGCTCCTGAGGGATGCGCGAGGTTTCTTTATCGATCGCGCGTTTGGCCGCGTTCTCTTCGGAAAGCTCCTTGGCGTCCTTGACGATTTCGGCCTGCCGCTCGGCGGCTTCGCTTTCGGTGCGTTTCAGATCCACCAGCGCGAGCGGGATCTCCTCCCAATCGCCGCGCTCCACGCTGTAGTAGCGCACGCGGTCCTCGATCACCTGGTATTCGCGCACCAGGTGGTAGCCGCCCTCCTTCAGGTAGAGCCTGATGTTGGCAGCCCACACCACCACCGCGAACAGCAAGCAGACGATCGCGCTCCGCCGCATAACTTCTAACCACTACTGTAACTCGCATTGCTCCCAACCACCTGGCCCCGGAGCGTGGCGACGTTTCGGGCGACGGTGGAGTGTAGCGCGCATCGAGAAATGTCGAGATGACTCGACACAGCAGGCAGGACTGCCTTCGCTACGCCGGCCGGCTGAGTTGTGAGACGCGCCGCGACCGCGCGCTATTTGGATTCGACGATGTAAGTCGGCACAATGCCGGCGGCGGTGGTAAAGCCAGATTTGGGCGTGGAAACCCAACTCGAACAGCCTTGCACCTTGCCCAGGTAGGCGTGCGGATGCACATCCACCTGCATCTCCCGGAATTCCAGGTGCCCGAAGGTCGTCAGCGGGAACACCGAGCGCACCGGGTCCACGCGCTCCTGTACCACGTACGGACTGCGCGCGGCCTGCTTGAGCGCACGGTCCCATTCGGCGCCATCCATTTCCCAGCCGAAGTAGCTGTGCTGGTCGCTCGAATCGTCGTTGGGTTTGAGCGCCAGCCGATCGCGGTTCGCGGTGATAAACTCCATCAGGTCGATGGTTTGGTCTTCGTGGGTGGTTTTGCCTTGCGCCACCAGACGGGTCCACGGCACGTGGTCGCGAATGGCCTTACGCTCGGCGGCGGGGAACTTGCCGGTGAGAGATTCATCCGTCAGCAGCCCGAACATCGCCTTCTTATGCGCCAGCTCCGAGCGGAAACTGTTGATCACACATACCGTCCGGTCGCGATAGGCACGCACCAGCGGGTGCGATAGATCGAAGCGCAGCAGAAACTCCTGCACGCCCAGGCGCCGATACACCAGGTCGATCTCGAACGCGCCCCGGCGCAGCACGCCGTTGCGGTATTCCAATTGTTCCGGCGAAACGATTTCCGCCTGATAGCCTTCCTGCCGGAAGGCGTCGCGGAATAGCTCGAACTCGCTGCGGCCGGAATGATAGGGTGGGCGAAACTCGACGATCGCGATGTTGGGTTTCTTATCGCCGCCGAATTGTTTGTAGGATTTCACCAGCGCGTGCAAGAGGTGCTTGCGGCTGGACACCTTGGAGAGCGCGTATTTCTTGCGAAACTCCTTCATCGGCGGGATGTCGTAGAACATATCCGCCAAGCGGTCGGCGTATCCGGCGCCGGTCGGAGAATCGGCGTTGTACTGCACGAAATGCAAATGGCCGTTCACCAGATGAGTATCCAGGCGGGAGGCCACTTCGAAGCTCTGGTAGCCGGGATCGATGGCGGCCAGCATCTTCTCCGCCGGCAGCAGTTCCAGACGCGCCATCAGTCCGGCGTCCTGCAGCACCATCTGCTCCATGCGGTCGATGGCGGCGATCAGCGCCTCGCCGGTTTTCACCAGCGACTCGTACTGGCGGCGCGAAATGAAACTCGGCCGCAGGAACGGGCAGATCAGGCGGCCGCCGGCCGATAGCCCGGCCTCCTCCATTTGCGCATGGAGTTCTTCCGCCCAGCCCAGATCCCGGTGCACACCGTTCTCCAGGAGCTTGTTATACTTGCTTACTGCTTCATCCAACTGAGACATGCTTGACTTACGAATCTTGTTTGGCCTATGAGTCCGTGCCGCAAGCCCGTACCAAATCCGCGATACACGGCTCTGCAAGCACGGCTCCGGATTGAGGCGTTTGCCGAGCCGCAGCGTCATTGACCGGCGAGCCCAATCAATCGCGATACGCAGCCTGCTACACCAAAGTATCCCACACGAATCGCGAAAAACCTAGGATTCGAACGCAACTGGTTATGGTAACTCTATTTTTTACAATAATTTAGAAGATATTTTTGGCGTCTGGCGCAATCCGCCCCAAGCAGGTATACACGCGCCGCGCGAGGCAGGTTGCAACGCGCACCGGGAAACTCCTGCCGTGACGCCGGCGGTCTTACCACCGTCGCTACCGGGGCTAATTACAGTACGTGGTAATAACCGCCGCGCTCGAGCACCTCGACGCGGATGCCGAACAGTTCGCTCAGTGCGCCCGCTTCGAGCACGTCCCGCTTGGCGCCGTCTCGCGAGATTCTCCCCTGGCGGATCAGCACCACGCGCTCCATCTCCGGAATAACATCCGGCAGATGGTGCGTCACCATGATGATGCCGATGCCGCGCCGCGCCAGCTTGGAGAGAATCTCGCGCAACTCATGAGTGGCGCGCAGGTCGAGGCTGGTGGTGGGCTCGTCCAACATCAACGCCTGCGGGCCGTGCACCAGCGCCCGCGCGATCAGGAACCGCCGCGCTTCGCCGGAAGACATGTGGTCGGTCGAGCGGTCGCTGAGGTGCGCGATTTCGAGCGTCTCCATCACCTCGCGCGCGGTGGCTTCCATGGCCG
>CAZFOP010000353.1:0-4533 GCA_964520085.1 uncultured Solibacteraceae bacterium
GCGCGTCACGCCGATGCGCTTGCGCTCGCCGCCCACTTCGATATCCACGTAGCCGTTCTCGGAAAACGGCTCGTCGTATTGCGAGATCTGGTAGCCTTTCGGCAAGTCCGGGTAAAAGTAATTCTTGCGCGCGAAGCGCGACACCGGCCGGATGCGGCAATTCAGTGCCAGCGCGCCCTTGATCGCCAACTCGACCGCGTGCCGGCTCAGCACCGGCAACGCGCCCGGCAGCCCCAGACACACAGGGCACACGTTGGTATTCGGCGGCTCGCCGAAGCTGGTCGGACAACCGCAAAAAATCTTGGTTGCGGTGGCGAGCTGGCAGTGAACCTCCAGCCCGATCACCACTTCGTAGCGCGCAATCGCGCTTGGGCTCGCTAATTCGGTAGCGGAAGACGGCATGATTTCCTTACATTATAGTGGCGGCGCGCCATCGTTCGCCGCTCCGGCCCCGCTGGAACGCGTTCGGCCTATTGGAGCGAAATCACCACGTACGATGGTGTCACGTACAGCGGCGTGTGCCCTCCGGAAATCCCCGCCACCAGCGGCACATCGCCCGTGCCGAGACCGGACGGGATCGTCAGATTGATCTGGTCGACACCGGCGCTTGACAAGCCTGCCCACATCGTACCGACGCTCACGTTATTGATTTGCAGACTTACCGTGTAGGTCGTCGGCGCGGCGCCGTCGAACGCCTGGCCGGATGGCACCACTGGATTGGTCGGTCCAAACCCCGTGCCGAACAGTTCGACGATGTCGCCGGCTTTCGCGGCAACCGTCGGATAGCCAAGCGAGTTTCCCGTCGGGCCGAGAATGTCGTAGCTGCCGGCGCCGTGCCCGAAAGCACCCGTGCCGTCTTGCCGGAGAATGATGCCGGCCACGTGCTGGTTGTCGAACAATAGGAACGCGGGCGCAGCGTCCGCCATCGTTGCATCGGCCGAGGCGCTCCCGCCGCCCGTGGTCACCACCACGGAGACCGTTCCGTTGGCTGTGTCGTCCGGAACCTGCAGGTTGATCTGTCCGGGGCTGACATAGGAGAGATACGCGGGTTTTCCGTCGACAGTTACCCTGGTGCCAGCCAGAGTTGGCGGGAAGTTCTGGTTCCAGATCGCCGTCGCGGCGGCGAGATTCGTACCGAAGATCGACACCCACTCGCCCGGCTGGATCGTTCCAGCCGAGCTATCGACGGGAACGATGCCGCCCGGCGCGATCGACGGCGCGGGCAGGCTCGCGTCCAGTTCCAGCTTGGTCACAAATGCGTTCGTACCCGAATTCGTCGAGTGGTTCTTCGTCTGGAAAGCCCCCGCGGTCACCGGAAAATCGGTGGAAGAGGCCGCTCCCGCTACGTCCGCGCCGCCGGAGCCATCGGTAGCCACCGCAGTAGCACTGTCGCTGCCGCTTCCGCCGAGATAGGTCGAGTAGACCAGCGCGCTGCCGGCTGGATTCAGTTCGCTGATAAACGCGTTGCTGCCGGTCGCGGACTTACTGGCGGCCTGGAGCGCACCCGAAGCCACGGGAAAATCCGTCGACCAGGCGGTGCCCACAACGTACACGTCGCCCGCAGCATCGAGCGCCAACCCGTTTGCACTGTCACCGGCCGTGCTGCCCCCACTTCCGCCCAGGTAGGTCGAGTAGACCAGTGCACTGCCGCCCGGATTCAGCTCAGTGACGAATGCGTTGCTGTAGGTTGAAGAGTGGTTTGTAGTTTGGAAAGCGCCCCGCGTGGTGGGAAAATCGGCTGACCCGGCCGTCCCCGCGATATACGCTTTCCCTCCGCCATCCACCTGTAGCGCAGTCGCACTGTCGCCGGTCTCGTTCCTGCCGGTGCCGCCCAGATACGTCGAGTAGACCAGCGCCGTACCGGATGGGTTGAGCTTCGTCACAAACGCGTTGGCCTGGTTGTAGTGAGGAGCCAGGCCACCGGGACCATAGGGGACCAGTGCACGATTGGTGGTTTGGAAGGCTCCCGCGGTAACCGGAAAATCGGCGGAGTAGGCATAACCGGTTACGTACGCATTCCCGGCGCTGTCCACGGACAGTCCGGACGCCCCGTCCCCTTGCCATACTTGGGGGCCAATCGAAAACAGTATGCGTCCGCTCCCGCCCAGATACGTCGAGTAGATTAGCGCGCTGCCGGTTGGATTCAGCTTGCTGACGAAGGCGTTGGACGCGAGGCCCGCCTTGTTCTGCGACTGGAAGGCCCCCGGAGTAACCGGGAAATATTCCGAGAAGCTGACGCCGGCCACGTACGCATTCCCCGCACCATCAACCGCCACCGCCGTTGCGCGATCCGCGCCTTCGTATGAGCTTGCGGTACCGCACAGAAAAGTCGAATAGACCAACGCGTCCCCCGAAGGATTTAGCTTGGCGACAAACGGGCACTCGCCACCGGTCGTTTGGAAGGCCCCCGGGGTCACCGGGAAGCCGACGGCGCCGATGCCGGTGACGTAGGCGTTGCCGGCTCCATCCACGGCAACCGCGTACGCTATCGGCCCGCCGCCGTTCCCGGCCAGATACGTGGAATAGACCAGCGCAGTGCCGGCCGGGTTCAGCTTAGTGACGAACGCGCCATAACAACCGGCGGAGCAAGGTGGGGCGGCGGCCTGAAGCGCGCCCGCGGTGGTGGGAAAGTCGGAAGAGAGTGTGTAACCGGCTATGTACGCACTGCCCGAACCGTCCACGGCTACCCCGAGTGCAGTATCGCCGAAGCCCGGTTGAGTGCTGAGGCCCGATCCTCCCAGGTAAGTCGAATACACCAGGACAGGATCGATCACTAACGGCTTAGCGTGGTCGTAGTTTCCCAGCCGGAAACCCACGGTATGCCGGGCCAACAATGCGAAGCTTCCCACGACGGTTTTCCGCTGCCCATCGACCAATTGGTAGACCACGGGCTTGTGGAAGACCAACGCGCCATTCGAGGCCGTCACCACCAGGTCGCCATCCGCGCCCAGCCGCAAGCCGTTTGCCCCCGCGAACTGGAGCCGGATCGGCTTCGGGTCCGCGCCCGGCGCGACTAGAAAATCGTATTCGAGCTGCCGCTGATTTCCGTAGTAAATCAGGTCCACGCCCGGATACACGCTGGGGTAGCGCACCTTGGCGTACGTCGGCACTCCGGTGTGCCACTTGGCCGGATCGTTGCCGGTAAAGTAGTTGGCCGTCCCCGGCAACTGCTCCTCGCCGGCCGGAGCTACCGGCGTGCGGCCGGCCCCGGCCAGCCGCATCCGCACCACGTCCACGTTCTGCTTGCAGGCGGCCGCGCTACGCTGGGAACTGGTGTGCCGGGCGTAGGCGGCAGCCGGACCGGCGCAACCCGCCGCGCGCAGTGCCAGCACCGTCTCCGCGCCCGTCAGGTACAAACCGTAGCCGCTGCCGCGCGCCAGAAACTTTACCCGCTGGGCCGCCTGCCCGATGTTGGCCTCGAAGCTCAGCGGGAGTTTTCCGTAATCCCCGCTGAACCGCGCGTCTGGTGCAGATACGCCCGTCGGAAGCTGGGATCCAGGGCCTCCGGTCGCTGGGGCCAGGCGGCTTTCGCCGCTCGCTGAAAAGCAAGCGCCCAGACACGCAGCCAATATGCAAATCGTTTTGCAGTTCATCTTGGTACCTCGTCAAAAACCGGACGACGGATGAGTTGCGAACCGCGGACTGCCGCCACGATCCATCGGACGCTCCGGCCCGCCAATTGGAAATCGATCCATTCGCTTCGTTTCGTGCGCACCCTGCCCCCGTTACTCCCGCTTCCGCGAATCGGCCGCCCCGAGCCGTCCCTCGAGTTCGCGAAGAAACGTTTCCAGCTCGCCGCGGTCGGCCGCCTGCCACTTGACGACCACGAAGAAGTTGCCGCGATTGAAGAATACCGTGTCGGCGGATGGGCGCCAGCGCTGGCTCAGCTCGAGGCCTACCGTCGCCGAGTCGAGCGCGTACACGCGCGCATCCACCTTGCCCGGGCCTTCGTACAGGCCCTCTTCCAGCCGCTCGATTTCATTGCGCGGCACCGGATCGGGCGCCTCCGAGACCGGAACCTCGCGCGCCACCACCAGCTTCCATCCTCCCGCCACCGTAGCCGGAAACAGATTGGGAGGCAGCACCACCGCGCTATGACATCCCGCGAACGCGCAACACGCGCCCGCCGCCAGAATCTTCAGTGCCCACGCCATCAGCTTGATTCTGACAGAAGACGCGCCCGCAAGCGGGTGTTGGCAAGCTGAAGCATGCCCCACCAAGCAAATCGTCAATAAGTGTTGGAACAAGGTAGCTGGCATTGTCGTATACTAGGCATTGTGGAGTACCAAGACGAAGGCAGAGACCGGCGGATCACCCAACTTCGGAAGGGGATCCTGGAACTGGCTGTGATGGGGGTTCTCTATGACGAGCGGCATTACGGCTATTCGCTGGTCCGCGTTCTCTCCGAGAGCGGCTCCATCTCACTCAAGGAAGGCACGATTTATCCCATACTGGCCCGGCTGGACCGGGACGGCCTGGTCCGCTCGGAATGGGTGGAGTCCGATCAGGGGCCTCCGCGCAAATACTATGCGC
>CAZFOP010000354.1:0-4529 GCA_964520085.1 uncultured Solibacteraceae bacterium
GCTGAATTCCTGGAACCCGTATTGGCGCCAGTCGAAGGCGGGGTGGTCGGCCTTCACCCACTCGGCCAGATCGTCGGCCAGCGCGCCGTTGTCCACCGCCAGGCGGTGCGTTTCGAGCACGTCGCGCAGCAGCGGAATCGCCTCTTCCGGCTTCGCGCCGGGCTTATCGGTCGCCACGGTGCCCTTGAGACGGATCATGTAGCGGCCCTCGCCGCCCGAGACATCGACGAATTCGGCCTTCTGCAGTTTCTCCACGAAATCGGTAAACGAGCTGGCACCATAGGCCTTCTCATTGAACGTGGAATCGAGTTGCAGCATCGTGGACTTGAGCAGGCCGAGTTGCGGCCGCACTTCGCGCCGCTCGAGCACGCCCAGCGCGCGCTCCACCAGCGGCATCGACTGCGAGAGATCCAGAGCCACCCGCTTGTGCTGCGAGCGTTGCTGCTGCGGCGGCTGCCCCTGCTGCCCCTGCTGCTGTTGTTGCGGCTGCTGTTGCGGCTGTTGTTGCGGCTGATGCTGTTGCCGGTCGGCCGGCGGACGCTCGTGCGACCGCGACCGCGGCGCATCGTCGATGATCGCTTCGTAGGCGATAAATTCGTGGCAGTTCTTTTGCAGGATGGTGCTGGTGAAAGCGCGCCCGCCGACGACGAAAATGCGCTTGTCGTATTGTTTAAGTTTGTTCACCAACGCGATGAAGTCGCTGTCGCCGCTGACAATCGCGAAAGCGTTGATGTGGTCGTGGGTGAACGCCATTTCGAGGGCGTCGAGCGCCAGATTGATATCGGCGCCGTTCTTGTCGCCGCGCGGCGAAGGATCGCGTTGCACCATTTGCACCGCGTGTTCGGAAAGCGGCCGCGTGGCTGCTTCCTGCCTGCCCCAGTTCGCATAGGCGAACTTGGTGACGATTTCGCCGCGTTCCTTCAGCGCGTCCAGCACCGCCGCCACGTCGAACTCGCGGTGCAGTGTGGACTTGACGCCGATCTCGATGTTATCGAAATCGATAAACACGGCGATCTTTAGTTTTTGTTCCATTCGTAATTTCCTTAAGTCTGGCAACCGGTGTGGCGGACCGTTTTGTCCGCCGCCGCCGAAGGCCGATGGGCACACCGGCACGGCGAAAGCCGCACCTATGCCTCTTGCGTAAGTGTATCCCAAATGCAAGGCCGTCTGGGGCGTGGGCGCGGGACCCTCAATCGTCCTGAACGATCGTTCCTTGGTGGTAGACGATCTTCCAGCCCTCGGGCGTGTGCTGCCAGATCGTTGCACGGCGGGTGCGGCGCACCTTGTGCTGGAGGAGCGTGTAGGTCAGCAAGTAGATATCGTCAGCCAATCTTCGACAATGGAAATCCGATGTCTCCCATACGTCGACGTGCGGAATCGAATATCGCTTCTCCAACTCGTCGAGTACGTTGGCTCTTGAATAACGGCGGCCGGAAGCTCCCGTTTCCCAGAAGTCATCCACGGTCATCCGCTCGAAATCGGCGCGGGTAACGCCCAGTTCTGGGCGGTGAAAGATCGGTTCGCCGCTGGAGAGTTCGGCGAGAATATCGGCAGTCGCGGGATCGGTGGTGAGCGTGGGCTCCATCTTAGTAATGATGACGCGAGCACAACGGATCAAGCAACCGAAGGATGAGCTCGTGGCTAGAAGGGCGTTCGTCGGCAGGTGCGGCCCCAACTCGCGGGTTGATGTCCCACAACGGGACTTCGGGCCAACCTTCGTTCCGAATCCCACCATTCTACGAGTAGGGCGTAGTTCGGCCGAGGCCGAACATCGAAGGCCCGTCTTCGCGTTTGCATTCCCCCATCTGACTAAGGTGGAAGGAAAAGCTATACCGCTCATGTTGTTCGGTGGCGTGAGTCGATGAGGAGTACGCACCCTTCACTTGTTCTCCCGCAACGCCGCTTAAGCATCGCAGGTTTCCGCAAAATGTTCCTTCGCACAATTCAGAAAAGCCGGTCCGACCAACCGCGTGGCAAGACTCATTCAGATCTCAAAATCGACTATCGTTTGAGCGATAATTGTGACGAGGACGCCGCCGGAAAGTGGAACAATCGGACCGGGAGTTTGTCGGGGTTTTGCGTGCCGCTGTCGCGGCGTATTTGCAGGCGGTGGATCGGTGGGAGGCCACTCACAACCGGTACTACCGCTTGCCCGGCTATGGGCACGTCATTAGTTCCGACATGGAATCAGAACAGCGCGAGTTCGAAGCACAACACCGCATCCTCAGCTCGCTGTTGCCGCGCGCAGGGCAGCTGTGCCTTAAACACGGATTGGCGAATCCATTTCCCGGCCTGTTGCGCAGTTCCCTCGGCCAGTACGCCCCTCAGCATCGAGTCGAGTCCGCGATCAGCCGCAATGAGCGGAACGCGGTGACCACGTGTCTGGAACAACTGAGCGATGCGTGCCACGGTTGGGGGCCCTCGGACGGGCCGGAAGAGGGCGCGCCCTACATGCGCCCATCGGAGTCTCCGGCGCTCCGTTTTGGACGCGGCAGGGTGATTCTTACCGTCGCTGTTTGTGCGCTTGCCGCAATCGTTTTTTCAGTGGTGTGGCCTTCCAGCGGCGTCTGGCTTCCCGCAGCCCGGAACATGGACCAGCAACCTTATGGCAAACGCAGTGGGGATGACCTCCGTGCGTCATGGGAGGCGGAGCGCAAAAAGGAATCGGCACGGTTTGCCGATGTGGACCTGCAGCGGATGGTAGACCGCTTGTTCGTGGGAGACGATCCTGGCCGCGCGAATTTCCATGGACTGCTCTATGCTGGCGCACGCCCACTTCCGTTTCTCCTCAAAGCGCTCGATGACCCGCGCACCTCGACGATCGTATTCGACAAGAATGGGTTTGATCCTATCGAAATGTCGCCCTTCGGGAGAATTTGCAGCCTGCTGGATAACTTGGCGCCGGTCGAGGCTGCCAAACCGCTTGCCCGATATCTCGATCATCCCAATCCCATGTTCCGGCGCGAGGCCGCATCGTTGTTGGCAAGACTCGGCTGCGCCGAATGTCTGGAGCCGGTCAAGAAAGCGCTGGCGGACGGGGATCACCAACTTCGCGAGTTCACTCTGATTGGATTGAGTCGAGGACTGGCGCAGCAGCAACGAGATGAAAGGTTCCTGTCCGGCGTCTTTCCGGTACTGGTTCCTCTGCTAAGCGCTGGGACCTATGTTACGGTGAGCCCTGCTGATGTGATAATGGCCGCGGACCCGATAAAGGCTGCCCCAATCCTGGAATCGCCGCGGTACTTTGCCGTGCGCAATCCACAGTTAGGGGAGATTCTCGCGGCCTTGGATCGTAAAGACGTTAAGGTCCCGCGGGAGATTCTTCTCCCGCTGCTGGCAAAGCTGGAACCGCTCGCCACCAAGGAGTCCCGTGAAGAGTCCATCTATGCGGCGGCGCTGATTCTTTACGCCAACAATGCGGATGATCGCGCAGAGAGCCGATTCTGGAGTTTGGTCGATTCTCCTAGCTCGACCATCGCATCCACCGCAGCACGAGGTTTGGAGGTACTGGCTGGAATCAATCCCCACGACGCAGTTTGGAACGTTTACGACAAGCGTGGCTTCGCTTCGATGACCGAGGCGCAGCAGTTCTATTTCGCGGTCGAAATCTACCGAGACGAAGTCAATAACGGCGGCCACAGTCAATATTTTTATAACGACGATAGCGATCTGTACCGGATCGCTATCGAAGGGCTGCGCGCCATGGGCGTGCCGTCCAACGCTGCCATCCTCTCGGACGCCGCACGCGCCTTCGCTCCTGGTCAGCCGGCGCCCACCGAGGCGGAACGCCGAAATCAAATGGAACAGTTCGGCCCGCCCCAGAGCCGCATCTTTGAGATGGCTGACCAGCGGTTCGGCAACTCGGAAAACGCCCCTGGCGGGCGCCTCGACGTGCTGCTTGCGCTGTACGCCCTGAAACATCGCGGCGATTTTGCCAACACACTTTCTTCCGACCCGGGACGAGGCTCTCACAACATTGACGCGAAGAGGCCCTAGCGAGCTAGGGTCTATGCCCGTCGGCAGATCCACGAGGGACCATCACGGAGTTCCCGTCGTTCATCACCTGCATCCCGCCTAGAACGATGATCCCAACAAAAAAGACCTCAATCCTGGAGCCGAGATCAGCGCGACCGCCGCTTGAATCAGACTGGACGACCAGCTACGGTTAGTCCAGCAACGATCAACCAGCTGCAGCTGAGTGCCAGGACCGACGGGCAGACGCCAGATTGGCCGGAGAACGCTTGGAGCGGCAGTACTCGTTTCGTCCGGATGGTCGGCGACTCGGACATTGGCTGGCCCCGGCGTTGGAGGAAGTCGGGGCGGCGGCGTCAATTCCGGCGCCATGGGGAACACAAGCGGACTTGGGGACACCAACCGGAATTCAGTTCGGAGAATGGGAGCTTTTCGGCGAGTTCTGCGCGAGTTTTTAGGTAACCGGCTCTCCAGTAAAGTCACGGCCGAGTCCGGCCAGCTCCGGCCCGCCGTTCAGAAGATCGGCTTCAGGACCATCCGGCCGTACACGATGAACG
>CAZFOP010000355.1:0-4505 GCA_964520085.1 uncultured Solibacteraceae bacterium
ACGCGACGTTATGTATCGCAGCTTATGGGTTCCTGGTGGCCGAGCGGACCCGTTTTCCCCCCTCTACCCGCGCCGGTCATCTTGAATTCGCCGCCCTCGGGCCGGCGCCGGACTTCCGGCCACGCGGGTCGTCGCGCACGCCCGGAGCGACATAATCCGCACTCGACGCGACCCTGCGTATCGTGTTGGCGCGCCTTTTGCTGCGGCAACTACCTCACGGCCTGCCTTTTAGTCGGCCGAGGAGGTATTCCTCTTACAAGATACGCTCGCTCCACGAGGGTCAGGGTGATGCTCATCTTTATGACTCAGTAGTATTTGCAGCCCTGTCGCCAACCACGAACGAAACCGGCGTCACTCTGGGAACGGGCGGTTCAGTATCCACTCTTACCCCAGGGATCTACTCTTTCGCTTCGACGGCAGATGTGGATGGAGCACTCACTCTCAATTTCAATGGCGAGTCCAATGTGGCTTTCGTGTTCGAGATAGGAAGCGCGCTGACAACCGAAAGCAGTGCGTCCATTGTGGTGGAAGGCGGTAACGCGACCGACGCCATATTTTGGCAGGTCGGGAGCTCCGCGACTCTGGGCTCCAGCACGACCTTTGCCGGGAATATTCTCGCATACGCGAGCATTACGCTGGGCACCTCAGCCTCGATCGATTGCGGAAGAGCATTCGCGCAGACCGGCTCCGTGTCCGTGGATGGTGGTAATTTCATCTCCAACAATTGCAGTATCGATAACATCTCAAGCGGCTACTCATCGACCGGCCCCACCGATTTCGGCAGTCTCGGCTTCGCCGGAAACAGTCAGGGCGTTCCCGAGTCCGGGACCATCCCGCTGCTTTGCGTGGGCCTCCTCGCCGTGATCTCATACGTGCGGCAATTGCGGAGGTGGCCGGCGTAATGTCGGCCATCACAGGCGGGGCAGAATCGGCGCCGTCTCGGTCAGCCGGGTGACCCGGCGAGCCGTGCCGAAGTGAAGAAGCCCGCATAACATTTACACTAAAGAGAGGGGCGGTGTGGTTCGTGCTCCCATGAGCAAGACCTGCACCTTCAGTAACAGAACCTGCACCTGGTGAAGCCGCCCTCACCTCTTTCCAACGCCGCAGTTTTGCCCAGTTGTCGAGGTCTCCTCGCAACTCCTTAGTCTGCACAGTTGCACCGCCCGCGTCCCGATGAACTGTGGATGGCTCCCGTCGTGCACTGCGTCAGAAGGATGGAGAGCCCGGACATGGCGAACGATGGCAGGTCGGGTCCGATTTCGGCGGCCGCCCAGATGGCTCTCCTGAACAGGTATTCGGCGCGCGAGCGCTAAGCAGGCGGAAAAGATCAAGAGGATAACAAGAACATGAAGATCATCGGCACGTTTCTGACAGTATGCGGACTCGTAGCGGCCCAGACGCCGCAGGCTCCAAGCCCAGTTCAGCAATCAATCCAGATTGAGGCCGGGATGGCCGTTGGCTCGACACCAATCTACCGCGTCACAGTGGTCGCCCGGACCACGAAGGCCATCAATTACAATCACCGGAGCGGATCCACGGAGATTGGCTTCCGCGGAACGGAACTCTTGCCGGATGCTCGCGGCGAGGCCAAGGTGGAGAGCAAGCAAGGCGTGATCAAGATCGACGCGCGGATGGAGAGGTTGCAGCCCGCCACCACTTTCGGTCCCGAGTACTTGACCTACGTGATGTGGGCCATCACCCCCGAGGGCCGCGCCACTAATGTTGGCGAAGTGCTTTTGGATGGAGACAAGAGCAAGTTAGACGCCACCACGGAACTGCAATCGTTCGCACTGATTGTAACTGCGGAGCCCTATTTCGCGGTAACTCAACCGAGCAATGTCGTCGTAATGGAGAACTTCGTCACGCCAAATACGAGCGGAACGATTGAGCAGGTCGACGCGAAGTACGAGCTTTTAGCGCGTGGTCAGTACATTCTGAATGTCAACCCAGCCGATATCACTATCATGGGTTTTGACTCGAAGGCGCCCCTGGAGCTTTACGAAGCGCGCAACGCCGTTCGGATTGCACGCTGGACCGGCGCTGAAAGGTACGCCCCCGAGACCTTCCAAAAGGCCGTCATTGGTCTGGAGAATGCCGAGGGCTATCTGACGGGTAAGGCGGGAAGGAAGCCCATTGGTACAGTGGCGCGTGAGGCCGTTCAAATGGCTGAGGACGCCCGCATTATAACGGTAAAGAAAATCGATGAGGAGCGGCTGACCAACGAACGCCAGGTCGCGGCAGATCGCCAAACACGCGCCGAAAACGGACTCGTAGCGGAACAAGCCGAGACCGAGCGTGTAACACGCAACGCGGAGGCAGCGCAGCTTGCCGCACAGGCCGAAGCAGACCGCACGAAGGCGGAGAACGCCGCGAAAGTGGTGGCTGCCCAAACGGAAGCGGACAGGCTGAAGACGAATAGCGATGCGCAACTGGCTGCCGCACAGACCGAAGCGGATCGCTTGAAACGCGAGAACGACGCTAAGACGGTTGCCGCCCAGACAGAGGCAAACCGGCTGAAGACGGATAGCGATGCTCAGTTGGCTGCCGCGCAGACCGAAGCCAATCGCTTGAAACTCGAGAACGATGCGCAGCGCGCCAGTACCCAGGCGGAATTGGATCGCGCAGCCAAGGAAAAGGCGCAGGCAGAAACGGAAAAGGCCCAACTGCGCAGCCAACTACTGGCACAGTTCAACTCCATCCTTCAGACCACGGATACGGCGCGCGGTTTGATCGTGAACATGTCGGATGTTCTGTTCGACACCGGAAAGTACTCGTTGCGGCCTCTGGCGCGCGAGAAACTGGCCAAGGTCGCCGGCATCGTCTCCGGGCATCCTGGTCTAAGGCTGGCTGTGGAAGGCTACACGGATAGCGTCGGCGGCGATGAGTACAATCAGCAGCTTTCCGAAGATCGCGGCGGGGCAGTGCGCGATTACCTGACCCAGCAAGGAATGCCGGCGACTTCGGTTACATCGAGGGGCTTCGGCAAGACTCAGCCGGTTGCTTCCAATGACACCGCGCAAGGCCGGCAGTTAAATCGCCGCGTGGAGATTGTGGTCTCCGGCGAAGTGATTGGCACGGAGATTGGTACGCCAATCGCAGCAATCCGGTAATCGAAGCAGAACACGATACGGGGGCCGGCTGGATGTTGGCAGGCCCCCGTAGCAGGGTGTTCAGCGGCTTTGTGGAGGGATCACATAATCGACGTTTGGATGATCGTAGTGGTTGTTTTCGTCATTTACTGAATGGCTTCGATCAAGATCCTCAGGGAATACGAATGAGGAGTTGTATTTCGACTGGGCCGCGTCCTGCCACAGGCCAAAGGGCCGGGCGTCGTCCTGATCTTTGCGCCCATCGACCGATGGTCCGCATGTCACTGCGCATTGAAGCACTGGAAGTACCCGCCCAGGATGTTGTGACCCGCGACAACGTAACCGTAAAGGTGAACGCGGTGATCTTTTTCCGCTTTATCGATCCGCGCCCGGCTGTGCTAAACACAACGTCTTAAGTAATTGCGCATAATTGGCGTAGGGTATCGTTGCGGCAAGCCCACTGATCGAACTCTGCTTCCACCGCGGTGATGACATCGTTCAGGTTTGGGAAATATCGATTGTGCAAACATCGTCGTCGGGTCAGTTTCCAGACTCGCTCGATCGGATTCAACTCGGGGCTGTAAGGCGGCAAGTAGTCCAGAGTGAAGTCGGCGGCGTGCTCTTCTCTCCACTGCTTGTGCAGGCGAGCATGATGGTATTTGGCGGTGTCGGTGATCACAACCACGCGCCGACCGGTCCGGATGCTCGTGCGCCGAAGGCCCTTCATGAATGCGAAGAACGTCGCCCCGTTGAATTTGTCCGCTTCCCGACAATACTGGAACCTCCCGTCCCGCAACCGCACCGCGGCAAAGTATCCGACGCTATGTCGCGTGGGAGCGTGCAGCAAGACCGGGTCTCTGGTCTCCGGCGGAATTCACATCTGACACCGCGAACCATGCTGCTGGAAATGCACTTCGTCGGTGGCCCAGAGATCCACCGTTTCGTCCGCCATCAGCGCCTGGAGTTTTTCTTATGGGCCTTCTGCCGTGCGGGGTCGGCTTGCGCGATGCTGGGCCGTGGCTTGCGCAGCCGAAAGCCCAACTGCCGGAACAGACGCTGGCACTGGCGTACTCCCAGGCCAATCCCATATTGCCTGGCAATCCAGGCCGCCAGTGTCTTGCCATCCCACAGATTCCCGCCCAGTCCCACTTCTCGCGGCATCTGGCGGAGAACCACGTTGATGTCCCGGAGGTGCTTCTCCTTGAGGCGACCGGGGCGACCGGATCGATCCCCTTCCCGCAACCCGGCCAAGCCACTTTCTTCAAAACCCCGCACCCAATACTCGACTGACCGCGGAGCATCCCCCAGCAGCATCGCGACCTCCGGGCACGTCATGCCTTGCGCCACCAATAGCACACCGTGTGTTGGGGCCGGCGAAAAACGGCGCCATTTCAGCCGGAGTTGGCCAGCGCCAGC
>CAZFOP010000356.1:0-4492 GCA_964520085.1 uncultured Solibacteraceae bacterium
GGAAGTGCTGCTGCGCGTGCGCGCCTGCGGCGTGTGCCGCACCGATCTGCACATCCTCGAAGGAGAACTGCCGCCGCGGCGTGCCTGGCTGATTCCCGGTCATCAGATAGTGGGTGAAGTGATGGCTCCGGCGCCGGCTGGCCTGGAGGCGGGCGCGCGCGTGGGAGTGGGCTGGCTGGGCGGTACGGACGGCGCGTGTTGGTATTGCGGGCACGGCAAGGAGAACCTGTGCGATGCGCCCACCTTCACAGGCTATGACGTGAATGGCGGTTACGCCGAGTACGCGGTGGCGCGCGCGGATTTTGTCTACCCACTACCGGAAGGCCTCAGCGATCTCGACGCGGCGCCGCTGCTGTGCGCCGGTATCATCGGTTTCCGCAGCCTGCGCGTGGCCGGAGTGGAACCGGGCGAGCGGGTGGGGCTGTTTGGATTCGGCGCTTCGGCGCATCTGGCGATCGCCGTGCTGCGGGCCTGGCACTGCGAGGTCTACGTAGCGACGCGCGGCGCCGGGCACCAGGCGTTGGCGGAATCGCTGGGCGCGGCCTGGGTGGGGGCGGAGCGGGACCGGCCGCCGGCGAGGCTCGACCGGGCAGTGACGTTCGCGCCCTCGGGGGATGTGGTGGTGGCGGCGCTGGCGAGCCTGCGCAAAGGCGGCGTGGTGGCGATCAACGCAATTCATCTCGACCGCATGCCGCAGTTCGATTACGACCGGCTGCTCTGGGGCGAGCGGCAGATCCGCAGCGTGACCAACATGACGCGCGCCGATGCGCGCGACTTCCTCGGTGTGGCTGCGGAGATCGGACTGAGGCCGCGGGTCACCGTCTTCCGGCTTGCCGAGGCCAACCAGGCGCTGCAGGCTGTGAAGCGGGACGCGATTGACGGGGCGGCGGTTATCGTGCCGTGAAGCGGCGGTCGCGCCGCAGTTCCCATTCGGCGCGAATGGCGGAGACGACGCGCGCGACGCCGCACGCCCAGTCGGGAAACAGATCCACGTACTGCCACTCGCGCTGAATCGAGCGGGGCACGCGGCAGGCATCCAGGCGCACCGGCACCAGGAAAATCTCGTCCAGCGGGACACGGCGCGCGCAATCCAAAGCGTAGCGGATTTCGGCCTGAAAGCCGCCGCGCCTGGCCACCGAGCGCGAAGAAAAGCAGGGCACGCAAAAGTCCGAGGTCTCGATGGCGGCTTCGAGTGCGCGCGCCCAATTCTGGCCCGGCAGTAGTTTCTTGCTATCCATCCAGGGGCTAAAACCGGCGTGCTCGAAGGCAAGATAGATCGCGGCCGCGGCGTCCCGGTCCTCCATGCCGTAGGCGATGAAGATGGCAGGGCGCGTGTGCGGGACAAAACGGAATCCCGCAACCGGATGGGGATAGAAGGTGCCTAGCCCATCGATTTCGACCGCCTTGCCGGCGGCCAGGCCGGCCAGCACGGCGCGCGAGAATCGTTCGAGCACAGGTGAGTCAGTCACGGCGGCGGGTTCCTTCGCGGTCGAACGACAGGTCTCCGTTGGGCTTGACGGTGAGTCTTCCGAGACCGGGGAGGTCGGTTTCCCGACCTCGGCGGAGGCCGGCGACGATTTCCTTGACTAGGCGGTCGAGGCAGTCGGCGGCTTGGCCGACGCTGGTCCTGGACTGCCGAGCCATCCGCTTGGCGATATCGGCCTTCTTCATCTCGCTTTGAATCTAGCAGGCGATGCTCGGGCTGCTTCTGGCCTCCATGGCGGCCTCTTTGGATAAACGATTGAAAGGAAAGCTGTCTTTGAAGGCCGACGCGACGCGTCAACGGGTGTGATTTGGGATCTTACGGTGTTTTAATCATGATTCGCGGAGCTGTTCATTGCGGAGGTGGTTAACGCAAGCGACAGGCGGGTTTCCCACCCATGAGAGCATATCCCCTCACGGTTTGTAAGGATGGCCGCGAAGTGTCTCATGAGCCGTCGCGGCTCTTTTTGTCTGGAATCGGGTCACACATGAAGGCGTTTTAATTTGCGTTTAAGGGCGGGTTCATGTGTGAGCGGATACTATGGGTGCAGGACGAGATAAATCGTCCACCACCTTTCAAGGAGAACCGCACAAAATGAAGAAGTTGATGATGATCGCAATGACCCTGTCCTTCCTGGCTGGCTCCGTGGCTTTCGCCGACGACGCTGCCACCACCGCCACCAAGGCCACCAAGGCCACCAAGGCAAAGGCCACCAAGGCTGCCAAGACGAAGGCGACTACGGCCACCGACGCGAAGAAAACCAGCTAAGACTGCATCCAATTCAATTGGTGTTGTCCGAAAGCCGCGAGCAGCGAAGAGCTGCCGCGGCTTTTTTGTTGTTGAAAGCCACTCTTTCCACCCCACACGCCGTGTGTAACCTTCGGTAGCATTGCGACGCCCTCAATTTTGGAACTTTCCACGTTTTGATCAAAGCGATGAAATCACTTGGAATTATAGCTTTAGCGATCCTGATTTGTGTTGGCGCGCGAGCCCAGGCGCCAACCACGCCGGTGCGCGCGCGGGTGACGGGGACGGTCACGAGTGTGGATGTTGTCGGCGGGCGGATCGTGCTCCAGACCGACAAGGGCGATGTGACGACCTTGACCACTACGGAGAAGTCGTTTCTGCGGCGGTTGCCTCCGGGTGAGACCGACGCGAAGAAGGCGACGCCAATCGTTTTGGGCGACATTGCGGCGGGCGATCGGGTAGTGGCCAGCGGACAGTTTGAATCCGATCCGAAATCGTTTGATGCCCACACGGTTTTCGTAATGACCAAAGCGGATGTGGCCCAGGTGCACGCAAAGGAGCAGGAAGACTGGCAGAAGCGTGGTACGACCGGAATTGTCACCGAAGTAAACCCAGGGGCAAAGACGATCGTCATTAGAGCGGGGCGCGGCCAGTTCACCGTCCAAACGGCTGCGGCGACGGACCTGCTCCGCTATGCGCCGGATTCAGCGAAGCTGGCCGATGCCAAGGCAGGAACGCTGGGCGAGATCCGCGTGGGCGACGAACTGCATGTGCTGGGCGACAAAAACGCGGACGGGACGGCGATCGCGGCGGAAAAAGTGGTTTCAGGTTCGTTCCGGCAAATCGCTGCGACGATCGATGTGGTGGACGCGGCGGGCGGCACGCTGACGGTCAAGAATCTGGCGACGAAGAAGGCGGTCGTTCTGGTGCTGAAGATCACGCCGGACACGGTGATTCGAAAGCTGCCGGAGCAGATGGCGGCGTTCATGGCACGGCGTTACAACGCAACCATGGGTGCGGGAGCTGGAGTGGGAACTGGAGCCGGCGGAGCGGCTGCGCCGCGGAGCGGTGGCGGAAACGGGCCGCAGGCAGGCCAGGGCGCGGCGGGCGCGGGCCGCGGAAATGGCGGACCGGGCGGTTATGGCGGACGCGGCGGCGGCGACATCAAGCAGATGCTGGATCGTCTGCCCGCGGCGCAATTGGCGGATCTGAAGCGCGGCGACGCCATCATGGTCTCGACTACCGAGGGCACCGATGGCACGCACTTGACCGGCATCATGATGCTGGCCGGCGTGGAGCCGCTGTTGACCGCATCGCCCAATTCGACGCGTGACATCATGGGCGGCTGGAACCTGGGGGGCGGCGAGGGAGCCGAAGGCAATTAGGATCGACGGGCGCACGCGAGACGCTGCGCCGCAATCAGACACGACAGAGGCGGCATGGTCAGAACACGAACAACCTTCTTCTTTCTTTTGATAGCGCTGCTGGGGGCAATCGGCCTTCCGGCGCAGACGGGGACGGGCGGCGTGCGCGGCGTGTTAATGGACGATTCCGGCGCTGTAATTCCGGCCACGACTGTGACGGTTGCGGGCGCCGGCGTCACCAAAACGGCGCAAACGCAGGGCGACGGCACGTTCTCGGTGGCCGCCCTGGCGCCCGGCCAGTATACCGTCTCGGTGCAGTATCCGGGCTTCGCGCCGTTCTCGAAAACGATTGCCGTGGGCGCTGGCGCGCCGGTGCAGATGTCGATCAAGCTGGCGGTGAGCGCGGAGAAACAGGAAGTGACCGTGCAGGCCGAAGCTGGGCCGACGGTGAGCGTGGAGGCCGATAACAATGCCACGGCGATTGTCCTCAAGGGAGAAGACCTGGAGGCGCTGCCCGACGATCCGGACGATTTATCGGATGCGCTGCAGGCGCTGGCTGGGCCGGGCGCCGGCCCCAACGGCGGGCAGATTTACATCGACGGTTTCAGCGGCGGCCAACTCCCGCCCAAGGACACGATTCGCGAGATTCGCGTCAACCAGAATCCTTTTTCGGCGGAATTCGACCGGCTGGGTTTCGGCCGCATCGAGATTCTCACCAAGCCAGGCACCGACAAGCTGCACGGCTCATTATCGCTGAACGATTCTAACGCCGTCTTCGACTCGCGCAACCCGCTGGCGGCCAATAAGCCGGACTACTCGAACCGGATGATCGGCGCCAATCTAGGGGGCAGTCTCAATAAGAAGACTTCGTTCTTCGTGGATTTCAACCGGCGCGACA
>CAZFOP010000357.1:0-4478 GCA_964520085.1 uncultured Solibacteraceae bacterium
CCACCGTTCGGGAAGAAGGCGGTGAGGCCAGCCTGCTTTGCGATATCGTGAAAATCGGGCGCGCCGGCGACGGCTGCCCAGAGCACCACGGCAACGAGAAGAACCAACGCGAAAACGCGCGAAGGAGTCATCTTGAGCCACAGATGAACACGGACGAGCACAGATAAAACTCCTGTTAGCTTATCCGTGTTCATTTGTGCTCATCCGCGGCCGGCATTCTTTCACGGCATCTATCCGTTACGGCGCGCGCGCTCATTTGGCGGGTGGCTTCTCGCCGAGCTTCTTCAGAAAATCGGTGAACTCACCCTCGGGCGTGCGCTGGAGCTTTTCGTATTCCTGCTGCTCGCTCCTGGCTTTGTCCATCTGGCCGGAGTTGCGATAGGCAATCATCAGATTGTAGTGCGCCGCTTCATTGCGCCCGTCGAGCGCCACCACGTGTTCGAGCAACTCGATGGCTTCGGGAAACCGCCTGGACTGCACGCGCATCTTGCCGACGGCCAGTGCCGCCTCAACAAAATCGGGGCTGAGAGCGAGCGCCTTCTCATAGTGCGGCAGAGCTTCGGCGGGCTTAGCTGCGGCGGTGAGGATCTGGCCGATCTGATATTCGGCGGCGGCGTCATCCGCGTTCAGCGCCAGCTCAGCCTCGAACTCCCCGCGCGCGCGGACAAGCGCCTCGGGCGAGTGCGACTCGAGCAGAATGGCGCGGCCCAGCCGGAAGTGCAGATCGAGCGCCTGCGGATTCTTCTCGATGGCCTTGCGATACTCGGCCGCGGCTTCGGCGAAGCGGTCTTGCGTTTCGAAGATTTCGGCTGAGAGCTGATTGACGCGGTATGATGCGGGCGTGCGTTCGAACATGCGGCGCGTGACATCGTTGAACGCCTTCATGTGCAGGCGGGCGGTCTGATAGAGCACGTCGGCATCGTCGGGGTACTTCGCCGCGAGTTGCGTAGTCACCGGCACGGCCTGGTCCATTTCGCCTCGGGCCACCAGGCACTGCACCAGCGTCAGGCCGCTCAGGCGGGCGAGATCGGGATCCGCGGAATCTTCAAACCGTTTGGCAAGTTCGGGGATCGCATCGGCACAATGACCCGCTCCAGCGCGCGCCAGCGCTAGAAACGCGCGCGCGTGCTCGTCTTTCGGATCGCGGCTGACGGCGCCATCGAGCAGCCGGCACGCCTCGACGTAGTGGCCGTGCTGAAAGGCGCTGATACCCTGTTCGGTGAGCGAATCGGCTGCGCAGAGCGGCATCGCCAGCGCAAAGACCACGCAAACCGCTAACGAAAGCGCGCTGTGGGGAGTACCCATGAAGGTGGAGCAGGCAAATTCGCCTGCCAATCCGGCAACCGCTCCCTTACGGTCGCGGCTCCGAGTGCGCATCTGTGCCGCAACCGTAAGGGAGTGGTCTTGGCACATCGAATCCTTAGTGTCCTGCATCATCGAGCATCAACTCCGTGTTGGAAACCCGGTGCCGCTGTTGGGCTTCGTAATAGCGGAACGAGAGCAGCGGCGGCGCGCCGGGCGCGATCTGGGCCGGCGGCGCAACGCGTTCCGACGGCGTCACCGCAAGTTCAAGCACCTGCCCGGAGACAGCGATCTCCCGGGTCATCCGGCCAAGATCTACGGTGCTTCCGGCGAGCAGAAAATAAACCAGCAGGGTCATTGCGTTTCCAACTCCTTCAAGGCGCGCTCGGCCAGCGCCAGGCCGGGCTTGCGTGCCAGCAACTGGCGCATCGTCTCCCGCGCCTTCTCGCGCTCGCCCATCCGCAGCCACGTGCGCGCCAGATTCATGTACAGTATATCTTCATCCGGCGCCACCTGAATGCCATAATGAAACGCAGCAATGGCGTCGTTGTTCTGGCCGGTGTTCATGTAGAGCACGGCTAGATTGTTGATCGCCGAAGCATCGTCGCGGCGGATCGAGATGGCGTGCTCCAGCCAGCGGCGCGCTTCGTCGGTGCGGCCGGCCTTGGCCAGCAGCAGGCCGAGCCGATTGGCGGCATCGCCATAACGCGGGTCGGCGGCGACGGCGCGGCGATACAGCCGCTCCGCCTCGGCCGCGTTGTTCAGCGTCTCCTGCGCGTTGCCCGCGTTGACGAGCACGTATGGAAGATTGGGCCCCAGCGCCAACGCGCGCTCGTAGAGCCGTAGAGCTTCCCGCGGATTTCCGGCCGCGGATTCCACGCCGCCCAGTTCGTTCCACGCCTCGGGCAACGTCGGATCGAGCTCGGTGGCGCGCACTAAAGCCGCGCGCGCTCTCTCCAGCCGGTTGGCCTCCAGATGGATGCGGCCAATCGCCACCAGGGTCTTTGCGTTGGTGGGCGAGCGGCGCAAGGCCTCTTCCAGGTAAGGCAGCGCATACTCGCCATAGCCCGCCATCAGCATCGCGCCGCCGATCTTAAAATAGTCGCGCCCCGGCATGCCATGGTACACGCCGCCGAACGGCAGCGCACGCGGGTCCGGCACCGGCCCCTCCACGGCCCGCAAATCGGCCGCGGCTTCGCCTGCGTCCGGCGCTTCGGCATACACTTTGCGCACTCGTCCGACCGCGTCGATCAACATCCACAGAGGCGTTTCCAGATCGACACGATAGTCGAACCAGTAGCGGCGAAAGATGGCGTATGCCGCAACCAGATCGGCTGCGGCCGTGCGCAAGTCGAGAGTTTGCGTTGCTACAAGCAAGCGCGGCAGCGGTTCGCCGGCGTGGAGCACCAACAACGCCGGGCCTCGCCGCGTTTCCGGCAGCGGCAATGGCTCGCGCAGCCAAGTGCTGAAGAGGCGCGAGCGGTTGTCCGCCGTCACCGGCTCGCCGGCCGGCAACTCCGCCGGCGCACGCAGCGCAGTCGCCTTGAATTCCGCCGATCCTTCCGTCACCTCGTACAGGCATCCGGCATCGAGCGCCCGCAGTTGCTGAACAGCGCCGGACGGCCACGTGATGCGCACGCTTTCCGCGCGCTTGCGCTGGCCCAAGCCGAAGTGCAGCCGCTTGGTGTGTTGGGACAGGTAAGCCGATCCGGCCACCACCCACTTCACCTGCCCGTCCACTTCCAAGCGCGCGCCCACCGCGTCCCGGTTGCTTTTGGTTCCGCGCAGCGAGAACACCAGGCGCTGTTTCCCCGCGCCGCATACGTTCTGGAAAACGCGGATCTGCGGCGCGAGCCGGCTCCTCACCACCAGATCCATGCTGCCATCGCCGTCGATATCGACCAGCGAAAAGGAGCGGCTGTCCTGCTCCAGATCGATGCCGCTCACGCCGGAAAAATCGTAGTAGCGGCCGGCTCGGCGCACGTAAAAGATGTTCGGCTCCGGACCCGCCCAACTGTAGTCTTCTCTGACCAACTGGTTGATGGCGTTCCATCCATTCTCATACGCGGGCGCGCGTCCGTACTCGGTGGGAGATTTCGCCACCACCTGCCGGTAGAAGTAGCTCATCAGATCAGTGCGGCTGTTATTGGTGAGCATACCGCAAGCGATGTAGATCTCCGGCGTGCCGTCGTTGTCGAAATCGCAACCTTCGCAGGACCACGACCAGTGCCCCATTTCGATGCCCTGCGAATCGCCCGTGTAGGTGAACGTGCCGTCGCCAGAATTGTGAAACAGCGAATTGCCCTTCACGTGGCGCCGGTAAAGATCGAGCATCGCGGGCGACTTTTTGCCCGGGCCGAATGCCGGATCGTTCACAATGCGCTGGCCGCAGGCGCTCCACATGTTCGAAATCAGCACGTCGGGCCATCCATCGCCGTCGTAATCGAACCAGCTTGCGCTCATTCCCGGCCCGACATCCTCGACGCCGGCCTCTTTCGCCACGTCGCGGAAATGCCCGCCGGTATTGCGGTACAGGTTCTTGCGGCCGAAGTCGTTGGCCACAAAAACGTCAGGCCAGCCGTCGTTGTTGTAATCGCACCAGGCGCCCGCGAAGCTGAAGCGGTTGTTATTGTGATCCATTCCCGTCTCGGCGGTCACATCCTCGAAACAGGGCGGGCTCTGATCCAGGCAATTGCGGAAAAGAAAATTCGGCGGCCCGTTCTGCGCATCGTGATATGGCGTCGGATAGCGGTACTGCGCTTCGCTCTGGTAATAGACGTAGGTGCAAAGATACAGATCGAGCCGGCCGTCGCGATCGTAATCGGCGGCGGAAACGCTGGTGAAGGTTCCCTGCGGCGCGGTGCGAAAGCGAAACGCGCCCGGCGCCGGAGTGAAGCGGCCCTTACCATCGTTCAGGAAAAGCATCACCTGCATGGGGCGCACCAACACCAGGTCCTGGAAGCCCGAATTGCGCAAATCGGCGAACAGCGCGCAGGTGGTGTCGTCGAGAATGTCCAGGCCGCATTCCTTCGAGATGTCGCGGAAGCGGCCGTGCCCATCGTTCTTATACAGGCCGTTAGGCAGACCACCGGGCTGGCAAACGTAGATTTCATCCAGCCCGTCATTATCGATATCCCCCGCGGCGATTCCATTTTCGCCATACACGTCCAAGCCGC
>CAZFOP010000358.1:0-4456 GCA_964520085.1 uncultured Solibacteraceae bacterium
GACCAGCTTGCCGGCGCTGATGATGATGACGCGCTGGCAGGAGTGCTCCACTTCGGACAGAATGTGGGTGCTGAGAATGATGGTGTGATTGCCGGCCAGCGATTTCAGTAGTTCGCGGATTTCGATGATCTGTTTGGGATCGAGACCCGAGGTCGGCTCGTCCAGGATCAGCACGTCCGGGTTGTGAATGATGGCCTGCGCCAGACCCACGCGCTGCCGATAGCCTTTGGAAAGCTTGCCGATGAGCTTGCTCCGCACGTCGCCGATGGCGCAGCGGCCGAGCACGTCGTCCACCCGCTTCTTGATCTCGGAGGAGCGGATGCCTTTCAGCTTGCCGGTGAATTCAAGGTACTCATCCACCTCCATCTCCGGGTACAGAGGCGGCGATTCCGGCAGGTAGCCGATACGCCGTTTCACTTCGATGGGGTGCTCGCGCACGTCGAAGCCGGCGACCGTGGCGGTGCCGGCCGTAGGGGGCAGGAAACACGTCAGCACACGCATGGTAGTGGTCTTCCCCGCGCCATTGGGCCCGAGGAAGCCGACGATTTGCCCCTTCTCGACTTCGAACGAAATGTTGTCCACCGCGATGGTGCGTGCGTATCGCTTGGTGAGACCTTCTACCTTAATCATACGGTTGTGTCCCCGACTAAAGAAGACGCAGTAGTTGCCATTTTGGCAGCGAGCGGCGGCCCGGAAGAGCGGCCGGATCTAATTTGACTGTGAGTACCTATGATAGAAACCGCGCACAAGGCTTGTCAAATAAGCCGGGCGGCTCTTCCATCCGCCAACCGGCTCGATCGCAGCCTCCTGTGGCCCCCCGTCATTCCGGCGTCATCCATTATTCATCCCGAATGCAGTAATCTGGGACGAACGGAATCCCATGCCGCGGCTTCGCATAACGGTTCGGCTCTTGCCGTGTTTCATTGCGCTCACGGTCTGTTCCGCGCTGCTGCTGCGCTGGCTGGTGCCGGAGGCTCGGCAAGGGCAGTGGTTTGCCGCGGCCGCCGCTTTGGGTTTGGCCGGCACCGCGATCCTGGGCGTCTTCCTGGTCATTGATGGCCGGCGCGTCCGCGTACTGCGCCGCGACCTGGAACGGCAGCTCGAAATGGGCAAGCGCACGAACCACGGACAGCCGGCCGGCGACGAGCTCGGCGCATTGGCCGCCACCATTGAGCACGCCACGCGGCGTGTGCGCGCCATGGTGGAAACCCTGCAACGGGAGAACTCGCGGCGCGAGGCGATTCTGACCAGCATGGTGGAAGGAGTGGTTGCGGTGGACCCGCTGCTGCATATCACGTTCGCCAATCGCGCGTTCGCCGAAATGATGGGCGCCGCCGCGCCGCCGGCGCCCGGCACGCCGCTGGTGCAGGTGGCGCGCGACCATGCACTGCACGAAATGTTCGCCGCCGTTTTCGCCGAAGGCCAGCCGCTGCAAAAGCGGCTAGTCCTTTCCGCCAGCACGCGGTCGTTCGAGGTGCAGGTGGCGCCGCTGGCCGGCGACCCCAAGCGCGGCGCCATCGCCATGCTTTACGACATCACCGGCCTGGAGCGTCTGGAGCGGGTACGCAAGGATTTCGTGGCCAACGTTTCTCACGAGCTGCGCACTCCTCTGGCCGCGATTTGCGGTTATGCCGAAACGCTGATCGAAGGCGGCCTGGAAGATCCTGCCAACAGCCGCTCGTTCGTCGCCATCATCTTGGCCAAGGCCCGCCAACTCACCAACATCGTGCAGGACCTGCTGATTGTTTCCAGCCTGGAAAGCGCCAAGCCGCCCGCCGCCGAACCCATTTCGCTGCAACAGAGCATCCAATCCGCGCTGCGCACCGTCGAGCCATTGGCCAAAACCCGCGGCATCAGCCTGGTGTGCGACTCGTTTCAGGATCTGGAAGTGCTTGGCTATGAGATTCGCCTGGAGCAGGTCTGGGTGAACCTGCTGGATAACGCAATCAAGTTCAATCGGCCCGAGGGCGAAGTGCGTGTGAACGTGGTGCGCGATCCGGAGCGCGCGCTGGTGCGCGTTTGCGACACCGGCTCTGGAATTCCCTCGCGCGACCTGCCGCGGATCTTCGAACGCTTTTATCGTGTGGATAAGGCGCGCTCGCGCGCCACCGGTGGTACCGGCCTCGGGCTGGCCATCGTCAAACACGCCGTCGAGCAGATGGGCGGCTCGGTGAGTGTCGAGAGCCATCTGGGCCAGGGTTCGGTATTCACAGTAGCTCTACCCCCGTTCGAGAATAACCTCACCGCAAACGAACGTTAATCGTTTAGTAACATCCGGCCGATATACTCACTCTTCTGCTTATGAAACTTACTGTCTCTACGCTTAGCGTGTGTATGCTCGCCCTGACTTTCCTGCCCATCGGCCAAGCTCAGGGGAGCGATCCAAACGACATCGAGATCTTGAAGGCGAAGCTGGCCGAGCAGCAAAAGCAACTCGAGGTACTTCGCCAATCGGTCGACGCCCAGCAAAAGCTGATCGAGCGTATGACCACGCCGGCTGCTACGCCGGCTCCCATGCCGGCCGAACAGGCTGCACCAGCACCGGCGGCGCAGGCGCCGGAACTTCAGCAGGCCGCGTCACCCAGCGCCCCGCTGCAACTCCAGATCGGCAATGTGAGCATCATGCCGGTGGGCTTCATGGATGCCACCGGCGTGTGGCGCAACGAAGCGCCTGGTTCGGGCATTGGCAGCAGCTTCGGCAGCGTTCCGTTCAGCAACGCGGTTCCCGGCGGTAAGCTCGATGAAATGCGCTTTAGCCCGCAAAACTCGCGCATCGGCTTCCGCATCGACGGGGATTGGAAGGGCCTCCGCTTTATCGGGTACAACGAATTCGACTTCCTTGGCACCAGCGGCTCCAACGCGATCGGCGTCACCAACGGCGCGTTCGTGCCCCGGCTTCGCCTGTTCTGGGTGGACACACGCAAGGGCCCCTTCGAATTCCTCGCCGGCCAGAGCTGGAGCATGTTGACTCCGAACCGCACCGGCATCTCGCCGCTGCCGGGCGACATCTTCTACTCCCAAGTCACGGATGTGAATTACATGTTGGGCTTGCCGTGGACCCGACAGCCGGGGTTCCGTTTCGTGTTTCACGCGCCGCAGGACAAAGTGGCGTTTGGACTCGCCTTCGAAAACCCCAACCAGTACATGGGCGGCTCGGGCGGCGGTCCGCAGATTACGCTGCCGACCGCGCTTGCCGGGCTGCTGGGCACCCAGTTGGACAACACTTCGACCAGCTATCTGAGCACTCCGAACCCGATGCCGGATATCATTGCCAAGTTGGCGTTCGATCCTACCAAGCGCGTCCACTTCGAAGTAGCGGGACTGGTGCGGGACTTCAAAGTCTACAATCTGACTACCGGCCAGCCGACTTCGGGACAGACGTTCTCGAAGATTGGAGCTGGTGGATCGGTCAACGGGAACTTCGAGCTGTTTCCGAACTTCCGCCTCGTCACCAATAATTTCCTGAGCGATGGCGGTGGCCGCTACATTTTTGGCCAGGCTCCGGACCTGATTATCCGCGCCGACGGCAGCATCAGCCCGATTCATACCGTGAGCACAGTGGATGGTTTTGAAGCCACGGTGGCGAAGAAGACCCTGCTGTACGCCTATTTCGGCGGTCTCTGGATCGACAAGAACGTGGCGCTCGACGCTAATGGCACCACCAAGATCGGGTATGGCTTCCTGGGTTCGGCGAACAGCCAAAATCATATCGAGCGGGAATACACGTTTGGCATCAACCAGACGATTTGGAAAGATGCGCGCTACGGCGCCATTAACGTGATGGGCCAATACGAGTACCTGACGCGGAACCCCTGGTACATCGCGCTGAACGCTCTGAACCACGCCAGCGACAGCACCATCTACTTCAACCTCCGGTACACCCTGCCGGGTGGCGCGCCGGCCAAGAAGTAACTGGGATTTTATCCAAGCGTAACTTACCTGTAACAGTGTGCGTTCGAAAATAGAGGAGTTATCATCCATGAAGATACCGATTGCGGTGGCAGGAATCCTGATGGCCGGAGCGGCACTCGTGTCCGCGCAGGCCATTAACGGCGCGGGAGCGACCTTCCCGTATCCGATCTACGGCAAGTGGTTCGAGGAATTCCGGCAGAAGAATCCATCCATCGAGATCAATTACCAGTCCAAAGGTTCGGGCGCGGGCATTGCGCAACTTACCGAAGGAACGGTGGATTTCGGCGCGTCCGATATGCCGATGAAGGATGCGCAAATCGCCGCGCTGAAAGTGAAGGCGCTGCACTTTCCGACCGTTTTAGGCGGCGTCGTGCCGACTTACAATCTGCCCGGCTTGGCGGACTTGAAGTTTTCCTCGGAAGCGATGGCGGGCATTTTCCTGGGTAAGATCGTCAAATGGAACGACCCCAGAATCGCCAAAGCCAACCCCGGCGTCAAACTGCCGGCCACCGACATCATCGTGGTGCACCGCGCCGATGGTAGC
>CAZFOP010000359.1:0-4443 GCA_964520085.1 uncultured Solibacteraceae bacterium
CATACCTGCCATGGGCATTGCCCGCAAACCGGAAGTGATGAGTCCGGCCGGATATTGGCCGCAATTGGAAGCGGCTCTCAATGCCGGTGCCGACGCGGTGTATTTCGGGCTGCGCCACTTCACGGCGCGCGCTAAGGCGGGTTTCGGGCTGGACGAATTGCCGCAGGCAATGGCGGCCCTGCACCGGCGCGGCGCGCGCGGATTCGTGACGTTCAACACGCTGGTATTCGACCACGAATTGCGTGCGGTGGCACGCACGCTGGCGGCGATTGCCGAAGCCGGCGCCGATGCGATCATCGTGCAGGACCTGGGAATTCTCAAGCTGGCGCGCGCGATTGCGCCGGAGCTGGAAATCCACGCGAGCACGCAGATGAGCGTGACCAACGCGGCCGGGGTCCGACTGGCCGAAAGCCTTGGCGCGCGGCGCGTCACGCTTGCGCGCGAACTTTCTCTAGCCGAAGTGCGCGCGATTCGCGCCGAGACTTCCTGCGAGCTGGAAATCTTCGTTCACGGTGCGCTGTGCGTGGCATATTCCGGGCAGTGTTTTTCGAGCGAGGCCTGGGGCGGGCGCAGCGCCAACCGGGGCCAATGCGCGCAGGCCTGCCGGCTGCCCTACGAGTTGATGGTGGATGGAAATCTGAAGCCGCTGGGCGACGCGCGTTACCTGTTATCGCCGGGCGACCTGTTCGCGCTGCGGCAGATTCCGGAGATTGTCGCGATCGGCATCGCCGCATTGAAGATCGAGGGCCGTTACAAAGACGCCGACTACGTGGCGCTGACCACGCGCGCGTACCGGCAGGCAGTGGACGCCGCGTGGGAAGGGCGAGATGCCGCGATCGGCGCGCGCGCGGAACTCGACTTGGACCAGGTTTACTCGCGCGGATCGGGCGCGTATTTCCTGAACGGGACGGATCACCAGGCGGTAGTACGTGGGCGCGCGCCGAGGCATCGCGGCGTGCGGATGGGACGCGTGGCGGCGATTTCGGAAACCGGCGTGACCATCGAGCCGGCCGAGGCGCACAAGCTGTCGCCTCTGAAGCCCGGCGATGGCGTGGTCTTCGATGCCGCCGATTGGCGCAGCCCGGAAGAGCCGGAAGAGGGCGGACGCATCTTCGAGGTGCTGCCGCGCGGCGGCGCGATTGAGCTGCGCTTCGCCAATCGCGCACTGGACCGCGCACGCATACGCCGCGGCGATCTGGTCTGGCGCACCAACGATCCGGATCTCGAGAAGCGCATCCGCGCACTGCCTGCGGAGCGTGTTCCGGTGCGGGTGCGCGTCACCGCGCGGGAAGGCGCGCCACTGGTTGCGGTATGGGAGGCGCGCGGCATCGAGGTGACGGTGGAATCCGCCGCGCCGCTTGGGAGCGCGCGCAACCGGGCGCTCGATCCGGCATTGTTGCGCGATCAATTCTCGCGGCTGGGAAATACACCATACAAGCTTGCCGGTTTGGAATTGACGGTGGAAGGCGCGCCGTTCGCGCCGGCGTCGCTGCTCAACCAGGTGCGGCACGATGCGGTCGAGCGTTTGGAAGCGGCGGCGACCGCGCCGCGGCTCATCGCCGTACGCGATGCCGCGGCGGCGCTCGAGGAAATCGGCGGGCCGGTTGACAGACGAAAGCGTCTGTCCCACCTCGCTGCCGAAGGACTGATTGCCAATATGGGGCAGGCGCTTCCGCCTGCCAACTTCGACCATCCCCCCAGCCTGCATCTCCTGGTGCGCACGCCGGAGCAGCTCGATGCAGCGATCGACTTTCGCCCAGCCAGCATCACGCTCGACTACCTGGATCTCTACGGATTGAAGCCGTCGCTCGAACGTGTGCGCGCGGCGGGATTACACGCACGCGTAGCCAGCCCGCGCATTTTGAAACCGGGCGAAGAGCGAGTGATCGATTTTCTGCTGAGCTGCGATTGCCCGATCCTGGTGCGTTCGGCCGGCCTGCTCCAAGCCTTGCGGGACCGGCCGCACGCCGCGCTGGTGGGCGATTTCAGCCTCAACGCGGCCAATGCGATCACAGCCGCGGAGTTGCTAGCGCTGGGCCTCGATTCGCTCGCGCCCACGCACGATCTGAATGCGGCGCAGGTGGCCGATCTGGCGCGCGCGGTGGGCGCGGACCGCATCGAGTCGGTGACCTTCCACCACATGCCGGTCTTCCACACCGAGCACTGCGTGTTCTGCCGATTCCTTTCGACCGGATCGAGCTATCGCGATTGCGGCCGCCCTTGCGACGTGCACCGCCTCGCGCTGCGCGATGCGAGCGGTCGCGCGCATCCCGTGATGGCGGATGTCGGCTGCCGAAACACCGTCTTCGGCGCCGAAGCCCAACAGGCGTCCGCGCACCTCGAGGCTTGGCTGGCCGCCGGCATCCGCGATTTCCGATTGGAATTCGCGCACGAAACCGCGGTGCAGGTCAGCGCGGTTTCGCAGGCGTTCGCAGACGCGCTCGCCGGAAAGCTCGACGCCGGCGACCTGGCCCGGAGACTCACCCGCAGCGCCCCCGGGGGCGTTACCGAAGGCAGTTTGTTCGTGGCGGCGAACTACCTCGAGCTGCCCGTGCTGCAGTAAACCGGATGTATACTCAAAGTAGATACATATGCGAAATGAGACCACGATTTCGAAATGGGGGAATAGCCTGGCGGTCCGCATACCGCTCGCGATCGCCAAACAGGCCAGCCTCGGTGAGGGCGATTCGGTCGCGTTGGCTATCGACAGTGACGGCGGAATCGTCTTGCGCCCAACCCGGCGTAGGTACTCGCTTGACGAACTCGTCGCGCGGATCACGCCCAGGAACCGTCACCGGGAAACGGATTGGGGAAAGCCGCAAGGCGAGGAATCCTGGTGAGTGCGGCCTTTGTACCGGAGGCCGGCGATATTATCTGGTTGACGTTCGACCCTCAAGCCGGCCGTGAGCAGGCAGGCCGGCGCCCGGCACTGGTGCTGAGTCCACGGAGTTACAACGCTAAGTCCGGCCTTGCCCTGGTGTATCCAATCACGAGTCAGTCGAAAGGATACCCATTCGAAGTGACGGTTCCTTCCACCCACGGAGTTACAGGTGTCATCCTGGCCGACCACGTGAAGAGCATCGATTGGAAGGCCCGCCACGCCGAGAGACTTGGGGCATGCCCGACCGAAGTGCTCGACGAAGTGCGCGCCAAACTGGCGCCGCTGCTGGGATATTAGGGCGACCGAAGCGAGCCGCAAACGCGCGCTGCGGGGCACCGTCGATCTATGAGTTTGGCCAGAGAACCTTCTTGATTTCCAGCACTGGTTTTCCCGGACGGCCCTTCGGCGAGTTTATAACGCCAGGAGCTACGAGGTTCTTTAGGTGTTTTGTGTTCTTCGAGTTGAGAAGCCGAGAATTGCGGTTCAGTGCCAAGCCGATTAGAAAGGTCTCCAGAAACTCCACGTCCCGCTGGCGGTTCTTTTTAGGTTTGGCGAATCTGCCCCCTGGGGTGCGTTTGGCGAGCAAAATAAGCATCGGCTTCACGCGGGCCTTCCGGTTCATGGCTTGGTTGTACTTAACCAGTTGGAAAGCCTTAAGCGTTTCGTCTTTGAATGTCGCTTTCGTAGTAAGGCCAACATACCAGGGACGTGTGCCATTCGTGGCTTTCAGAACGAAGATGTAACAGCCACACGCCTCAGGCAGCCCAGGCACCAATTCATCAACCCCTTTCCAGAAACTCCTCTTCGAAGCGGGCGCATTGTCAACGAGCCCATCGGACCGCGGGACCTCATATGGGCCATAGATGTCGAAATTCACGTAACCACCTCGGGGTCCGGATATAGCGCTAAGCAGACCTGATTATGATGCCGCCACCCGACAGCCTAACATACAGCCGCTGCACGGATGCGCTGGCTATCCTGTCGCTGGCAATGTCGGCCGTCGGAAAGCGGTCGCTGTGCGCGGTGACGAAGAACGCGTTGCCTCTCCTACACCGCTACTTCTGCTCTTCGACCAGTTCCCACAAGCCGGGGCCGCAAAAACTGGGGCACTCGGGGAGGGTTTGGCCTTCGGTGAATTGCGCTGGCGTCTTGCGGACGCTGCACCAATGGATGACGGTCGCGGCTCTGACTGATTTCGAATCCGCAACGGTCACGGAGCGGCTGGCACAGGTCGTTCTGTAACGGCCCTCGGAACGGGAACCGAATCTCGTCCGACCTGCGCTACTGCTGTGGCTGCGACTCCATTTCCAGCAGGCGTTGCTTGCGGCGGATGCCCCAGTGATAGCCGCCCAGGCCGCCATCCTCGCGAACCACGCGATGGCAGGGAATCGCCACCGCCACCGGGTTCGACGCGCAGGCACGCGCCACCGCGCGCGCGGCCGTCGGCCGGCCAACGCGCCGTGCGACCTCCGAGTACGATTCGGTCTTGCCGCGCGGAATCGTGCGCAGGTGCTCCCAGACCAGGCGCTGGAAAGCCGTCGCCTGGATGTCGAGCGGAAGAT
>CAZFOP010000360.1:0-4409 GCA_964520085.1 uncultured Solibacteraceae bacterium
GCCCCACCAGCTTGGCCGACATCAGCAGCAACGCCGGGCGCAGCCGCTTGCCGCCGGCCGATTGCAGATAGCGCCCGATAGCCGTCACCGGGTCCACGGAAGCCACAGATTCGGCGGAAATCTTCTTCTCCACCTGCTCCAGATCGTTTTGGACCAGAGCGAAAATTCCCCGCGCGGTCTGGGCCTGCCCCAGCTTGCCTAGATTCATGTTTGGTTCCCCAGTTTAACCGTTTGGAGTCCCGCCCCGCAAACAGAGCCGCTCGAAATTATCCGCCGTCAGCGCGGCGATCTCCTCCGCCGCCTGGCCCCGCACTTCGCCCAATCGGCGCGCGGTCTCGACCACAAACGCCGGCTCGTTGCGCTTGCCGCGGTGCGGCACCGGCGCCAGGTAGGGGCAATCGGTCTCAATGAGCAGCCGGTCGGCCGGCGTGATGCGCGCGGCTTCGCGCACAGGTTCCGCTTTCGGAAATGTCAGCACGCCGCCAAACGCCAGACTGAAGCCCGCGTCGAGTGCCTGCCGCGCCTGCGTCGCATCGCCAGTGAAACAATGTACGATGCCTTCGCCGTGCCACTCGCGGCGGAGAATCGCGAACGTGTCGTCCCACGCCTCCCGCGTATGGATGACGATTGGCAGCGCGGCCTCCGCCGCTATGCTCAACTGTCGCGAGAAGACCGCGCGCTGCACGTCGCGCGGCGAAAAATCGTAATGATAGTCGAGACCGATTTCTCCGATGGCCACAACCTTTGGATGCGCGGCCAGCTCTGTGAGACGCTCGAAAGTTGCCTCGGTGGCTTTCGCCGCATCGTGTGGATGCACACCAACCGTAGCCAGTACGAACGGATACTCGGCGGCCAGCCGCACGCCGGCTTCCAGATCGGGCGGGCCGCCGCCGGTGCCGATGGCGAGCAAGCGTTCCACGCCGGCCGCGCGGGCGCGCTCGATCACCGCCGCGCGGTCTTCGTTAAACTGAGCGTCGTCCAGGTGGGTGTGCGAATCGATCAGCCTCACTTGAGGCGCGCTCCCACCGGGATATCCTCGTGAAAGCCCACCAGCGCCGGCTTGCCGCCTTCCACCGATGCCGCCACGATCATGCCGTTCGATTCGATGCCGCGCAGTTTCCGCGGCTGCAAATTGGCGACGATCACCACCTTGCGGTTCAGCAGATCGGCCGGCGCGTAAGCTTCTGCAATGCCGGCGACAATGGTGCGGGGTTCGGCTTCGCCGATGTCCACCTTCATGTGCATCAGCTTGTCGGCGCCTTTGACGCGCTCGGCCGAAACGACCAACCCCACGCGCAGGTCCACCTTACTGAAATCTTCGATTGGAATTTTCGGCGACGCTGGCGCAACCGGTGCTGCGGGCGCGGCGGATTTGCCCATCATCACCGCTTGCTCGGCGGTGACTTTCTCTTCGAGCGCGCGCATGGCTTCGATCGCCGGTTTGGCTTCGATGCGTGGGAAGACGGGCGAGACTTCGCCGATCTGCTGGCCGGGTTGGAGACCACCCCAGGCGAGCGTTTCGAAGCGAACGCTTTCGATCGGCTCTTTCATGCCAAGCTGCGCCCAGATCTTGTGGGTCGACTGCGGGAGCACCGGGTACAGAAGGACTGTAACGATGCGTAGGGCCTCGGCCACGGAGTAGAGAGTCGAGTCGAGTTGCTGGTTATCCCCGCCAGCCCTGGCATGAATCCAGGGCTGGTTTTGGACGATGCATCTGTCTGCGGCGGAGATGATCTCCCAGACAGCCTCAAGGCCCTTGGAGAATTCGAATTTCTCAAATGCTGCAATCGCGGCCGTCGCGCGTTCTTCGGCGACAGTCTTCATCTTGGTAAACTTGTTTGGGTTCACCAGCTTCACGCTGGCAGGTTCGCCTACCTCCTGCGGCACCACGCCCTGCCGGTACTGATGAATCATCGTCAGCGTGCGGCTGGCCAGATTTCCCAAGCCATTGGCGAGATCGGAGTTATAACGGCCAATGAGGGCGTCGTAGCTGAAACTGCCATCCTGCCCGAAGACCACTTCGCGCAGCAGGAAGTAGCGCAACGCGTCGGTGCCCATCACCTGGTGGATCGGTTCGGCGCGCACGATGTTGCCGCGCGATTTCGACATCTTGTCATTCTCGAATAGCAGCCAGCCGTGCGCGAAGATGCGCTTTGGCAAAGGCAGCCCGGCCGCCATCAGGAAGGCAGGCCAGAACACGCCGTGGAAGCGTACAATCTCTTTGCCGATCAGATGCAGATCGGCCGGCCACAACTCCTCACCGTCGACGCTCTTGCCGGCGACCGCGCTCATGTACGTGGTGAGCGCGTCGAACCAGACGTAGAACACGTGTGGCGCTTCGCCAGCTACGGGGATGCCCCATTTGATGTTGCTGCGGGTGATGGAAAGATCGGTCAGGCCGCCTCTGACGAAAGAAATGACTTCGTTGCGGCGCGCCTCGGGTTGCAGGAAATCCGGCTGCGATTCGTACAGTGCGAGCAGCTTGTCCTGAAACGCCGACAGCTTGAAAAAGAAATTCTCCTCGGTGATCGACTCGGTGGGCCGGCCGCAATCCGGGCATGGGTCGCCGGGCTTGGCATCATTTACGTAAAGGTTGTCGAAGATGCAGTATTGGCCGGTGTAGGAGCCCTTATAGATGTAACCATTGTCACGGCATCGCTGGAACAAGTCGTTGACCACGACGGCGTGCTGCGGGTCGGTCGTGCGCTGGAAATAGTCGATATCGAGGCCGAGCATTTTCCATTGCCGCGCGAACTCGGCCGAGATGACATCGCAAAATGCCTTCGGCGTTTTGCCGGCGCGCTCGGCCGCGCGCTCCACGTTCACGCCGTGCTCGTCGCTGCCGGTCGTGAGCACGGCGTGGTAGCCCTGCATGCCTTTGAAGCGCTTCAGCAGGTCGGCCACGATGGTGGTATAGGCATGGCCGATGTGCGGCGCGGCGTTGACGTAATAGATCGGGGTGGTGAGATAGTATTTCATTTTTGCTGATTCAGATAAGCGGAATTGGCTTCCGCGATGATGTGCTTCAGAGCTACGCCGGAAGCGAGCGCCAGCTTACGGCAGTCCTCGTACTCGGGCGAAAAATAGCCTTCGCTGGTGACCTTCACGCGCACTTTGCCATATTGCGTTTCCACTTCGCGCAGTTTGCGCGCTTGCACCCGCCGCTCGGCGGAGTACATGCGCAGGCCGATGGTCGAAGTCTCGGCAAAGATCAGTTGCGCAATGGCCTCGCGGTGTTCCGGTTTGGCGATCACGCGCAGCAGGTGGCCGGGGCGCCCCTTCTTCATGATGATCGGCTCCAGCGAGACGTCGAGCGCGCCGAAATCCCACAGCCGGTCCGTGGCGTAAGCCAGCACCTGCGGATTGGAATCGTCGATATTGGCTTCGAGCACGCACACGGTGAGCGCCTCTTCGGCGCCAGTCGGCTCGCCCAGGATCGCGCGCAGCACGTTGGCCTGGCGGGGAAAATCCTTACTGCCCGCACCGTAGCCCGTGCGCACCACTTTCATCGCCGGCAGCACGCCGAAGCGTTTGGCCAGTGTCACGGCGACCGCAGCGCCGGTGGGCGTGGTCAACTCGACCTCCGGACCGCGTGCGTAAATCGGCGCGCCCTCGAGCAGCCGCGCGGTGGCTGGCGCGGGTACCGGCAACAGGCCATGCTCGGTTTCCACCGTGCCGCAGCCCACGTTGAGTGGCGAGCACACCACGGTATCCACGTCGAGCAAATCGAATGCCAGGCACGCGCCGACGATATCGGCGATCGAATCCGAAGCGCCCACTTCGTGAAAGTGAACCTTATCGATCGGCACCTGGTGGACATCAGCTTCCGCTTCGCCCAGCCGCCGGAACACGGCAATCGCATTTTGTTTCGCGCGCGGCGGCAGGTCGGCCTTCTCGATCGTCTTCACGATATGGGACAGGTGACGGTGCGCCTGCGCTTCCGCCACCTTCACACGGTAACGGGTGGCGCCGATGCCGCAGCGCTGCACCTTTTCAAACGACACCACGGCGCCCGCGTCGAGCGAGCGAATGGCCGCGGCGATGGCTTCCGGATCGGCGCCAGCATCCACCAGCGCGCCGACCAGCATGTCGCCGGCAATTCCCGAAAACGCGTCCAGATAGCAAGTTAACGGCACAGAATTTCATTGTAGCGGTTGGGGAACGTCCCGCACTCCGCGCTACCCGCCAGTGTGCGCGACTGCGCTATTCTCTGCTCTTTTGTGCTGGATAACATTCGATCCGTTCCCGCAACGCGGACAAGTGTGGCATGACCACGCCGCGGCTCTCTCCAGTATTGAGTACGTCGAAGTAGAAGCGCTTCATCTCGTCCGCACTGTTGGCGAAGTGACTCGCCTTGAGAAGGCGCCGCCCCTTCTCGGTGAAACGAATTCCGTAAGCGGCGGCCAGGC
>CAZFOP010000361.1:0-4386 GCA_964520085.1 uncultured Solibacteraceae bacterium
GCCCTCGGCCAGTTTGGGCCGGATCTCGGACAGGACGCCGGTCAGGGTCACGCGCCCCTGACCGCTATCCAGGCCTGGGCGCAGGACATGGCGTGCGGAGGAAACCCGCAACGGTTGGTCCTTGGCGAGCGACGCTGCGTCGACGCCCGGCGTGGCCGCCGCCGTCTCCACCGCACGCCGCTGGTAGGCGCGGCCCCGCACTTCGTCGTAACCGGCATCGGCTGCGTTGAAGACCACGATGCCCATGCGATCCGCGTCAAACCCCGGGTCCGCGTGGGTCGCGGCGTTCAGGCTGCGGAGGAACAGCGACGCTCCGGTAAGCGCCACCACCGAAAGCGCGATCTCGCCGGCGGCCAGCGCGAACCGCAGCCGGGATCGACCCCGCTCGCCCGACGGATGCGCTCCGCGCTCTTTCAGATCGCCGGCAACATCGGCCCGCGAACCGCGCCACGCCGGGATCAAGCCGAACAGCATCCCGGTCAATGCGGAAGCGCCGATGGTGTGCAGCAGCACCGTTGAGTCAATCGCCGGCCGCGCATAGTAGTGGCTAAACTGCACTGGACGGACGGCCCATAGCGCCTGGCCCGCCCAGTGCGCCAGTAGCAACCCCAGCCCACCGCCCAGCGCAGCCAGAACGAGGCTTTCGACGAGCAGTTGGCGCATCAGCCGCCAGCGGCTGGCTCCCAACGCCAGACGCACGGCGATTTCCTTGCTGCGCGCCGCGCCGCGCGCCAGCAACAGGTTCGCCACGTTGGCGCACGCAATCGCCAGTACCAGGCCGGACACAAACAGCAGCAGCGTGCTGGCACGTTCGATGCCCGTTCTCGCCTTCGGGTTCCGCGAAGCGCCGGACAGCGGGCCGAGCTCGACGCGGAGCCCAGCGTTCTCCCGCGGATACTCGCGCTCCAGATCGCGCGAGACGGTCAGCATTTCGGCCTGCGCTTGCGCCATGCTCACGCCGGGCCGCAGGCGTCCCACCGTGGTGAAGACGAAGGCACGCCGTAGGTCGACCCAATTGGGGAAGGGAAGTACCTGCTCATACATCATCATCGGCACCCACACTTCCGCCGCGTAGAGCGAATCGATGCCATGAAAGCCTTCCGGCGCGACGCCGACAATCCGGTATTGGCTCCGGTTCAATTCGATGGTGCGCGAAATGACCTGGAGATCGCCGCCATAGACTCGTTTCCACAGCCCGTAGCCGATCACCGCAACAGGTCGCGCGCCTGGGATGCGGTCCTCATCGTCGAGGAAGCCGCGACCGACGACCGGCTGCACACCCAGCGTCGCGAAGTAATTCGCCGAAGCGATCTCGCCGACGAGTTGCCGCGCGTCGCCGTGGCCGGTAAAGTTCACCGACACGAGCGATGACAGCAGGAGGGAAGAGAAGACCGTGTTGCGGTCCCGGTAGTCTCGATAGTTGAGGTAGGAAACCAGCCAGCGGCCCGGGTTGCGTGGATCGATTGTGCTGAGCGCCAGCAGGCGCGCCGGTTCGCGAACGGAAGGACGTTGCAGCAACAGTGCATCGATCAGACTGAAGATGGTGGTGTTGGCGCCGATTCCGAGCGCCACCGAGAGTAGCGCGGCGGTGGCGAAGGTTCGATGCCTGGCTAACGACCGTAGTGCGAACCGCAGGTCTTCGATCACTCGACTCCCCACACGGAGACCCGTAGTATACAACTCCGCTGGTCCATCGCCGGGCGTCTCTTCCTGGAATCTGCTCCAACGCAGCCATGCTGGTGGTTTTCGGCCACTTCCCAGCCCGGCGAGCGGTCCGTAACTATCTGAAAAAACAGCCGCAGGTCTTTGGCAGACCCCGTGCTACTGTGCCAGTGGACATGAGAGAGGTTCCTGGTATGCTTCGCATGCAGCTTCGCTCGATGGGATGGTTCTTGGCGGCCGTTCTCACGTTTGCCGCCGGCGCGCCCCTGTGGGCGCAGGATGGCGGCGCGGGTGGACCGGCGACTCCGCAAATGGGGCAGAATGGCGACGATCAGCAACATGGCGTCGCCCGCATCAGCGTGATGGAGGGGCAGGTTTCGGTGCGCCGAGGCGATGCCGACTGGGTGGCAGGCGTCATCAATGCGCCGCTACTGGCCGGCGATCGCATTTCGACCGGCCCAAACTCGCGGGCGGAAGCCGAATTCGATGCAGGCAACCTGATTCGCCTGGGTGGAATGGTTGAAATCAGAATCAGCGCCATGGAGGCGGGGCGGCTTCAAGTTGAACTGGCCCACGGCACCGCAACCTACCGTGTGTTAAGGCCTTCCGCTATCAATGCTGAGGTGGATACTCCGAATATTTCTATAAAGCCAAGTAGAGTTGGGGCTTATCGTATCTCAGTTACCGACTCCGGCCAGACCGAGCTCACGGTCAGGGCAGGGGATGTCGAGGTTTTTTCGCCGCGCGGTTCGCAGTGGGTAAATGCCGGACAGACCATGATCGCACGCGGTGCCACGGCCGATCCTGAATTCCAAATCGTAGCTGCGGCCGCAGCCGATGGCTGGGATGCATGGTCGGACAGCCGGGATCGTGTGCTCATGCAATCGCGCAGTGCGCAGCGCGTTCCGCAGGGAGTTTACGGTTCCGAGGATTTGGACAATCACGGCACGTGGGTCTACACGCCCGATTACGGCAACGTATGGCAACCGCAGGTGGGGCCGGGTTGGGCACCTTATCAAGTGGGGCAATGGGAGTGGCTGGATTGGTATGGATGGACCTGGGTCAGCGCCGACCCTTGGGGCTGGGCTCCGTATCATTACGGGCGCTGGTTCAATAGAGCCGGCTACGGCTGGCTGTGGTATCCGGGCGTTTTCGGCGTGCCGCATTATTGGTCGCCGGCGCTGGTCGGATTCTTCGGCTTCGGCGGTGGAGTCGGTTTCGGGGTGGGCTTTGGCTTCGGCAACATTGGTTGGGTACCGCTGGCGCCGTATGAGGTCTTCCATCCGTGGTGGGGACGGGGCTATTACGGCTCCGCCGGATACATCAGCCGTTCCATGAATATTACTGGCGTAAACATAAGAAACGCCTATCAAAACGCGCGCATTGCAAATGGCGTGACCGGACTCTCCGTGCATGATTTCCAGAACGGGCGCGGTGCCAACGTCGTGCGGCCCACGGCATCGCAATTCGCGTCGGCGGGAATGATTCGGGGCGCGGTTCCGTTGGCTGCGGGCGGCGCTGCCACGAGGTTCTCCAGCCATGCTGCGTCGTACGCGCCGAGAAGCACCGGAAACACCACGTTCTATCATGCTCCGCAGGCGGCTGCGGGCGCGAGCGGGCGGATCGGCTCGGCGGCGAGGCCGGGCGGCGCATCGAGCGCCACGGGCTGGAGCCGCTTCGGCGCCCCGGGCGGCGGCCAGCGGCCCAGTTCGCCGAGCACGCGGCAGTCCTCGCCGTCGGGCGGTTGGCAACGGCTCGGCGAATCGAATTCGGGATACCGCGGCAGCCCCTATTCGGGCAATAGCAGCCCACGTTACAGCGCGCCGAGCTATAGCGCGCCGCGATCGGCCGGCAGCGCCAGCCGCCCGGCCAGCAGTGGCCATAGCAGCGGCTCGGCTGGTAGTGGCGCCGCTCATTCGAGCGGCGGAGGCAGCAAGGCCCGGCGTTAATCAGACAAGTTCTTCTTGAGAGAGCGTCAACTTCTTCCCTTGGGCCCGGTCTTCCAGTAACGGAGGCCGGGCCGTTTTTTGGGCGACCCGGTCGAATATTGTGTGGTGCACCGTGTCACAATGACTCGCTGAAATGGATCGCGGCGTTGAATTCGTCGGCAGCAATTGACGTTCGACGCGACCGTCAGCGCCGCCGGCCGGCCAGCGCACGCCAGACAAAGAGGAGATTCTGCGGATTCTCTCCGATGCGGCGGGCCGTGTACGGCCACCAGTGCGCGCCGTAGGGGACGTACAGCCGGAGCTGGTCGCCGGCGGCCAGGATCTTCGCTTGCAGCTTCGGCCGCACCCCGTACAACATTTCGAACTCGTACTCGCCGGGCGCGTAGCCGGACTGGCGCGCCAAAGCTCGAATCGAATCGATGAGCGATTCGTTGTGGGTGGCGAAGACTGGAAAACACGCGGCCTCGCGAGCTTTGTCGGACAGCATGAGTGCGGCCAGGCGCAGGTATGCGTCGTTAATATCCGCACGGCGCGTCCAGGCGATTGCGGTGCGCTCGGAAAATGCACCCTTCACGAGGCGGACGCACGGGACGCGATCACGCAATAGAGCGGCGAGATCGGCTTCGGTTCGCCGCAGGTAGGCCTGTAGGGTGATGGCGGCGGGAATGCCGCGACTGGCGAGGAGGCTGCGCAGCCGGATGGTGCAATCGACGTAGGAGACATCCTCCATATCGATCATCAGAAAGCTGTGCGCGGAGTGCTGCGCCGGGAACGA
>CAZFOP010000362.1:0-4341 GCA_964520085.1 uncultured Solibacteraceae bacterium
GCTCCAGGATCTGCAGGACATGCAGAACCATATGCGCGAGACCATCGATGCGGGCATGCAGGAACTGCAGAAAAAGCAGGGGCAGGGTGGATTGCCGGCTGCTCCGGCTGCCGCGGCTGCTCCTCCGGTGCAGAGCCCGATGGCCGCCCTCGCGCCGCCGCCGCCGCCGGAGAGTGAAGTTGCCGCCGAGATCAACCAGCAATCGCAAGCAGCCGACCAGGCGGAGAAGGAAGCTACCTCCGACACGGCTTCCGGCCCGGGGCCTAACGCCGCCGCGCCGGCGCCTGCCGCCGCACCAGTGAGCGTCGAACTGGGGCAGACCATCGATCAAGTGACCGCGGCACTGGGAACTCCGGTGAAGACGGTCAATCTGGGCGCCAAGAAGATCTATGTCTACAAGGACATGAAGGTGACTTTTGTTGACGGGAAGGTGACCGACGTCCAGTAATCCGCTAGTCAGTACCAAGTAGTTGTTTGAAACGGCCGCGGCCTCATCTCGATGGCGCCGCGGCCGTTTTTTTTCGGGGCCGCCGGTGCGCGGTTAATCCTGAATTCCGAAGTTGGACGCCTTGTATCAGGGCACGGATTGAGCCGTTCCCTGATACACGCGGCTGTTGTTTCATGGTGCTCCGCCATGGAAATGCGACTTCCCGAAGTTAGTTTCGGAGTCCAGGTCAATACCAGTACGGCGTCTGCGCCGCCCATTTGCTGCTCGCATATTTTGCGTGTAGCAATTGAAACGCGGCCTTCGAGAAGCCGGTGGTCTTGGGGCCGGTGTTGCCGAAGCGAGTCGCGCGCACTGCCAGGTGCAGCGCTTCGGGAACGCGGGGGTCCGTTGGGTGCTGCCGCGCCCAATCGAGAGTCTGCTGGCAGAGATAGTCCGGTGCAACGGAGGCGGCGGCGCGCAGGTCCTTGGCTTCCTTCGCGCCCGCAGCCAATTCGGCCGGCGGCAGAAAGTCCTTCGGCGTCTCGGGCTTCGGACCAGCCGGCTTTGGCTCATCCGTGTTGCCGGGCTCCCAATTCCACCAGTTGTCGTGGAAATTGTCGATTTGGCCGAGCGCGGTTTGGCGCGGCCACCCTTCGCGAACTTCCAGGTCGAAACCAGGATCGCGCAGTATCAGAAGGATCGCCGCGAACTTTGCCGCTGCAGGATCGGTCTCGGCCAGGTACTCGCGAATACCCGCTGCAACTTCCGGCTTCAGCTCCGCCAGACGGCTCGCCAGCGCAATCGCCTCGGCCTGACGAGAGAGAACGATGGCCCGCACCCACCCGGCCTGCGCCAATTCCAGTTGCAGATTGCGCGGCAACAGCGGGTTCTGAGCGGCGTCCACCCAGTGCGCCAGCGGGACCTTGTAGTTGAGCGCTTCCTCGGAGTCGGCCGCGAATTGCAAGCCTGCGGCAACTTGGTCCTTGTAATCGCCAAGCGGCGCGTCGGCCAGATCGACGGTGGTCGCGACCGGTTCGCGCGGTGCGTAGCGCAGAAACTCGCTCCAGTCGCGCGCCAGCAACAGGCGGCGGGCGAGGAAAGCGTTGTGCGCGTCAGCCGGCTGGCGCGTCGCTAGTGCGAGATCGGCCCACTCGCGTGCGGCTTCGGCGGAGCGACTGGCTTCGATTTTCAAACCGGAGTCCACGGCGGTAGCATACGCCGGGTGATCCGGCTTCAACGCGCGAGCGGCGGCGACCAGTTCCGCCGGCGCGGGGCCGGTGGTCTGCAACGCCGCCACCAGCCAAGCCGGGTTTTTCGTCTGCCGCCATCGCGCAACGATGCGGCTGGAATCGCCCGGGTGCTGATACGTCGCGATCCAATCGGCCATTTCGCTGCGACCGCTGGCTGGGCCGTGCTCCAGCTTGTCCCACAACACCGTGAAGTCGGTCACGTCCCGATCGAATCCGGCGCCTCTTCGCGGCTGCATCAGCGCAGCGCCCAACTCGGCCATGCGCCCTTCCGGGTCGAGGCGCCCGTGCACGAAATCCAGCAGCGCGCTTGCCGATGGTTGCAGGGCCTTTCGCGCCGGGTCATTCACGATCGCTTGCAACTGCTTCCCGGCGGCTTGCATTGCCTGTGTGTCGCCGGCGAGCGTCGCTTTGCGAATCAGCGTGCGGGCCACCAGGTAGGGCGCGCGCTCGTGCCAAGGCGACGCCTCGTCGCCGTCAATCGCCTTGAAATCGCGCTCCGCGTCGGCGAACTTCTCGGCATAGAATTCGGCTGCCGCAATCTGATAGCGGCGGTCGGCGGCCAACTGCGCGTTCGAGCCGGGTTTCAGCTCCGCCGGTAGGTGGACACCCTCGCTGCAATTCTGAAACACCACGTCCTGGCCGCGTACCCATTCGGCCACTTCGGCGCTGCCCGCGCCCCATTTGGCCGTGCGCTCCCGCAAGGTGGACGCGGCTGTGGTGAAGGCATCGTCAAGGCAATCCTGGTAAGTCTGCCAGCTATCGCCGCCGCTCACTTTGCGCTCGGCGACCAGCTTGTCTAGCCGCTGCACGCCCGGCACCGCGTTGCGCGCATCCAGCCATACGCCGGCACTTGGCGACGTCTCGTATCCCCACTTCTGCGGGTCGGTCAGCACTGGCCGTGGTGGCGACGTAAGGGCGGCAATTTCTTCCCGCGTCAGCGGCACACCGGAGAAATAGCGATACGCCACGATCAGGTTACGCCGGTAATAGGTCGGCTGTACGATGCCCAACAGCCCCTGGTAATAGGGCAGCTCATTCACCGGCCCGAGTCGAAAGGCAAACTGGGCTTCCGGTAGGAACGGCCCGCAACTCTGGCTTTCCGGAGGCTCCACCAGCAGAATGGCCGCCACCGCAATCAAGAACGTACGCACAAGTTTCATTGCCACCTCCTGGCTCGAACCAAGACCGCGCGGTAAGTCTCTTCGTCCCACGCACGCGGATGAAATACAAATAACCGCCGGCCGGACGGCGCCTGCGCGGGCCACTCATCGGTTGAAATCCCCAGGCTCGACTGGCACAGCGCGCCGCGGAATCTCGTCACGCCGCGCGGTTCACCTGCTCCCATGCGGAACAGCATGGGCACGGCATCGGAAACCGGAAGGCCGCGCATCCACGAGTCGCCGTCGCACCACGATGCCAACGCCGTAATGCTCAATGGCACGCCTGCTGCCAAACCCGCGCGCAGCCGACGCAGCAAGCCACGATACCACGCGCGCTCGGAGAGCCGCGCATCGAAATCGATCTGCAATGCCTGAATGCCGGGCCGCGCCGCATCGCGCAGAATGGGATCGGCGAGCGCTTGCGCATCCGGCAGTGCGCCAGTCCCTTCGAGGCGCACCACCGCCATCAGCGCCACACCCGCGGGCACTTCCAGCGGTTGCAGCCGGGGACGCGATTCCACGTGGCCGTCGCGCCACGCGATGGTACGTGTCAGAAAGGCGACGCCGGTTGTGTGCGGATCGACAAACCGCAGCCGCTCTGGCCGCTCCCAAGCCCACAGCACCAGTCGCGGAAACTGCGGCAAGGGGTCCGGGCGGGTGGAGCACGCGCATAACAGGAATGCCAAGAGAGGCCACCGGTACGCGCGCATGAATTCTATCGTAGCGCCGTGTAGGCGGGCAGTCACAATTCGGCGGTTTGCGCGTCGGACTGCCAAGTTAGGTGACGGGCATAAACGGGGACACTCTCGGGGCGCTTGCGCGTCTAGCCCACAGATGTTCGCTCGTGGTCGGGATTTCGAAGCAGGAGTCACTGGTGCGAGTTCGGCGAATCGTTACCTTGCTCGGAACCCATTTTCTGACTTGGTTCCCCGTTTATAGTTTCCAGATACTCACGGGAGTTGGAGAATACCTGCTCATGGGAGTTTTGAACAATCAGGGCGTTAAGCTCTCGAACCTCATCCTCACTGACAACCGGCGTCCTCGCGTGCGACGCCTCAAGTAACAACATCGCCTTGTTAGGAGAGAGCGGGTAGTAGAACTCCAGCCTTTCAGTTACGCCGTTCCCGAGTTTCGCATGGAGGTTTATTATCGGTTGGTCTCCGGCAATAAACGGGATCTCTGTTTCGTTATCGACCAACGCAATCCTGAATAGCGCCCGGTCTCTGTACAAAGACCAGCCCATGACGAATGCAAGAATCTGCGATAGCAGGTTTCCCGCCCGTCGAATATCGGACCCGGCCACGGGAGTTCGACCCAGCGACCATAGCGCTTCTCTTCTCTTCTTGGTCCTCATATACTGAAGGCATATGGCGTGCAGAAACTGTGCTGCGCGCTCATCGTCGAAGAAGAAATCAATGCGTCCATCCAACATGTCCCTCAGAGTAGGTACCAGGCTGTCTTCGATCCGGCAATGAAAGTCTTCCTCCGTATTGACGATTGCTTC
>CAZFOP010000363.1:0-4321 GCA_964520085.1 uncultured Solibacteraceae bacterium
CAGGTTCATGGCTATCGCATTCGAGTCGACTGTCCCGCCAAGCGTGCTCGAAAAGTAATAATTGCTGGGCGAGAAGGGCAGAGGCTGCGTGCCGTTGTTATAGGTCTGATTGGGCTGTGGATTGAGGCTGGCGTTAGCGGGCAAGGCCCCGCGGAGGCTTTTGTCATAGTAAGAGTCTCCCGAAGTCTGATTGACCAGGCACGTGCCGGGCGGCGGATAGGACAGGTAAGGGTCGAAGTTATAGGGTGAACTGGGCCGTGTGTAGAACCGCGTGTAAAGCTTGTCGAGAGTCTTGAGAATGGCCGGGGATGTATTGACATTTTCGACCGTGTCCACCCGCTCCAGATGGATGAATGCCTGCGTTCCAGGCGTGCGTACCAAGGTCGAGAGAGGGTTGCCGGGGTCGTCGCACGAATTGGCACCGGACGTGGCAATGGCCATGGTGGCGACATTGGAAACCGCGCCCCCGGCGTTAACCGACACCGGTACCCAGCAACCGAGCGGGGCATTATTCGGGACGTAGACATTAATCTGATCGACGCCCGAACAACACGGACTGCGCCCCGAATAGAGGACGGTTGCGGCCTGCCCTCCGATGGTCACCGTCACTGGTGTCGAGACGTTACCGGGCGTGGGTGCAACGTTATCGGGAAACGTGACCGGGCCCAGTCCGGTGCCCCAGATCTCAATAACTTGATTTGGCGCCGCGGGCGTCGCCAGCGAGTTGATCGGCAGATTGTTAGCGGCCAGGTAGTTCTGGACGATGCCGGGGCCGTAGCCCCCGCCAGAAACCGCGAAAATGCCGGGCGCGGAGTCGGCGATCTGGATCGTAATCGCGTTGCTGCGATTGTTCTGATAAGTGAGGCGCAATGTAGCCAAGCCGGCCGCGACAGTGGAGGGCATCACCGCGTTGATCTGTCCCGCCGAAACGAAGAGCGGGAACGCCTGGGTGACCACACCGTTCTGAGTGACACTGAGAGACACTCCGCCAAACGTTGTCGCCAGCGGAAACCCGGACGTCGTCTGATATTGGGTAGGACCAAGGTTCTCACCGTAAACCGTGAATACACTGCCGCGGGCGATGGGAGCGTTGGGCAGCCCAAAGGGCGCAGACGAGGCCGCATTGACGGTGCCGCGGTAGTAAAGGACCGGCTGCTGGGCGAAGACTGCGTTAGCCAGCAAAACGAGCACGAAGACCCGCATTGGCTCAGTCTACACTATGCGCAGTCAGATTCCGGCAAAACGCGCACAATCCATTGGCCCGGAGACAAAGGGCAGTACCAATTCACCCCATTACGTTCTAGAACTTATTCTCTACGGGGCGAACCAAGCCTGACTATCCCCTAACCTATGAATCGCGCCCCGCCACGGTTTACTTCACTGCCAGCCAGGCGAGAAACAAACCATCCGGCTTAACGTCTTCCCAATAGGAAATGTCGCGGGTATCCACCTGGCGGCAGTAGCGTTTCAGGAGGCCCTCGAGTTCGCGGCGGCCGAACCACCGCTCCCATTCGGACGTCGACAGGCGGCCACGCGCGCGCACGTTCTTGTCGATGATGACGATTCGCCCGCCTTGCTTCACCACGCGGCAGATCTCGCCGACGGCTTTGGCGATTTCGACGGCGTGCTCCAGACTCTCGGTGGCGTACGCGGCATCGAAGGCTGCGTCGGCAAACGGTAACTCGGTCATCGAACCCGCGCAGACGCTCACGCCCGCCGGCGCGTATCGCAGCATCTCGATCGAAAGGTCCAACCCGCAGATCTCGGCCGCCGGTTCTTCGTCGTGCAGAATACGCGCGAAGCGTCCCTTACCGCAGCCGACATCGAGCACGCGCCGCCCGGCCAGCGCACCCAGGTGGCGGCGGATCAGCTTCACATGATAAATGCGGGGATCGATGGTCGAGGGGAAATGCTCCTCGTCGCCGGCGGCGCGGTCGAATGAGGCGCGGATGCGGACGCGCAACTCACGGTCGAGCTGCGCGTCCCGCCGCGAAAACAGTCGGCGCCAGTCCAAGGCTTATGCCCTGGTCAGGAAGATGGGCAGTCCCAGCTTATGATCGTAAATCGGCCGGAACCGCTCGGTGTTGTACATGGTGGCGACGTCGACATGCCGCGGACCCAGCTTGGGATCGGGAATCGGCACCATCGTGTAGCAACCGCCGCTGATGGCGGTCATTAATCCGCTCTTGCCCACTTCGATGGCGTCCATAGCCATGCCAGCGAACGTGTTCGCCACCAGACGATCAACGAAGTCCGGACTTCCGGAACGCAAGTCATAGGTCAAATCGCTGACGATGGTTTCCTCTCCAGTCGCCGACTTGATCTCGCCCGACAGGTCTTCGGCCACGCTCATCTTCTTGCGATGTCCGAAGGCATCGGCCTCGCCGTACTCTTTCACCTTGTAGCCTTCCCATTCGGCGCCCTCGGAGAGAATCACCAGCGAGTAGTTGCTTGGATTGTGCTTCTTGTCGTTCACCAGAATTTCGATCAGATGCTGCAAATTCACTTTGAATTCCGGAATGCAGCAGCGCACCGACGTAACATACGCCGTGTAGAGCGCGGTGTAGCCCGCGTCACGCCCGAACACGCGGAAGACGCCTATCCGTTCATGCGAGCCGACCGTGGTCCGCTGCCGCTCGATGGCATCCATGGCGCGCGAAATGGCGGTGGAGAAACCGATACAGTACTCGGTACCCTGGACGTCGTTGTCCATCGTTTTCGGGACGGCAATGACCTTAACGCCGCGGCGATCCAGTTCGGCCGCGTAGCTGAGCGTATCGTCGCCGCCAATCGCGACAAGGCACTCGATCCCCAGCGCTTCCAGGTTCTCCAGCACCGCCGGCGTGACATCGTACACAGTGGAAGTAACGCCCTTCTTGGTTGTCTCGCGGGAGGGGAATGTGCGCCGTTCGAGCGTCGGCGGCAGCTTCGACATCTTCGACGGGTTGGTGCGCGAGCTGTGCAGATACGTGCCGCCCGTGCGGTCGATGGTGCGCGTGTTCTCGCGGTTCAGCGGCAGAATGTAACGGCTGCGGCTGGCCGGGTCCTGCAGGTCGACATGCGTCAAGCCCTCCCAGCCTCGCCGGATGCCGACGACATCCCACCCCGATTCACCAGCACGGTAAACAACCGATTTGATGACCGAATTCAAGCCGGGGACGTCGCCACCGCCAGTGAGGATACCGATACGCTTCGAAGACATGAAAACTCCCTTATGAGAAGAATTGGTTTCAGACGGAGAAAGCTCATTATAGAAGATGGCGCGCGCCGGGTCATCTCTGGGGTTGCCGCCGGATTCACGGCGCGGCGAGGCCCAGGTCTTTCAACTTGGCATCGAGGCGAAAGTTACGCCAGTCGTGGTGGAAGCGGAGGGTCGGCCCGATACCACTTGCGCCGGATCCATGGCGCGGCGGCATCAAAAGCTGCGTCGGTGCGAGCTTCGACGATCTCCGCATAGCGGACTAGCAGATGGGCGGGCGGCGGCTCCAGTTGGCCGACGCGAACCAGCAAAACAGCGCCGCTGTTGCGATCGCTCGCGGCCGGAACACAATCCCATCCGCGCACAGTAACCAAGGCTGGTGGTTTTCCGCTGCGCGCCCGGCCGGGGAAACAAGCGACTGAGCCATCGGTCAGTGCCAGCAGGGATTCCTCGCGCCTAGCCGGTCCACGCGCCGGGCCGCCGGCCAGCACCAGCCTGGCTGCAGCCCCTAAAGCGGCGCGCGCCGCCGGATCGCTGGCCGCGCGCAATCGTAGGCGGCGGAGCGCCTGCCGCCAAAGCCGCCGAAAAACTCGCGGGCCAGCCACCGCGCGCGCCAAAAACTTCAGATAGTTGATCTCCAATATGGCGGCAAGCTGTTCTTCGCTGTAGTACCTGGACGTGGTAGCTCGGTGCCGATGCTCCACCACCGCGCCCGCGACGTAGACGCTCGGCCAGCCACGCAGCCAGGCGCGATAGCCCAAGTCGAGATCCTCGACGTAGGCCGGAGCGTAAGCTTCGTCCACGCCGCCCAGCGCGCGCAGCATGGCGGCATCGTAAGCCGAACAGCCGCCGCTGCCGTATAGCACCCAGGTTCCATCCTCGCCGTCCACGGGTTCGTCGCAGCGGACGGGAAAATCCTCGGGCGCGGCCTGGGCCATCACCGCCTTGCCGGTTTCCTCGCGGCGCACGCCTGCGGGGAAGCGAATCTGTGCCGTGGCGCAGAACAATTCCGGTACTGTCCGGAAGGCATTCAGCAAAGCGGCGAAGAAGCCCGGCTCGATCTGCATGTCATTATTGAGCAGGCAGACGTGAGAAAAGCGCGCGCAACGGATGCCGCGGTTA
>CAZFOP010000364.1:0-4299 GCA_964520085.1 uncultured Solibacteraceae bacterium
GGGAGTTGTACCGGATCTACGCTCTGGTGGCCGGGCGGAATGTGGAGACGCTCACCCAACAGATCGTCGAGTTTCGCCCGCGGGTGGCGGTTGTGGCGTCGCCCGAAGCGCTGGCCTGGCTGACCGAGTCGCTGGCGGCTTCCCAGTTGCCGCGCGCGGAATGGCCAGAGTTGCTGGCCGGCGCTGACGCGTACATCCAGGTGTCGGTTGCGGCGGAGATCAATACGGTGATATCCGCCATCGTGGGAGTTGCCGGATTGCCGGCCACCTACGCGGCGATCCGCTGCGGGAAGCGCGTCGGTCTGGCCACTAAGGAAGTGATGGTGTGTGCGGGCAACCTGGTGATGCAAGCGGTGCGGGAATTTGGCGCGGAACTGATTCCCGTCGATAGCGAGCACAATGGCGCCCACCAGTGTTTGCGCGCGGGCAACCGGAGCCAAGTGGCGCGGCTGATCCTCACGGCTTCCGGCGGACCGTTCCGCGAGACGCCGTCCGACGCGCTGGCACACGTCACTCCGGCGCAAGCGCTCAACCATCCTACCTGGCGCATGGGCAACCGCATCACGATCGATTCGGCCACCATGATGAACAAAGGGTTCGAGGTGATCGAAGCCTGTTGGCTGTTCGATTTCGCGCCATCCGAAGTCGGTGTGGTGATCCATCCGCAATCCACCGTGCATGCGATGATCGAATACACCGATGGCAGCGTGCTGGCGCAAATCGCCGCCACCGACATGCGGATGCCGATCCAGTATGCGCTCACTTATCCGGAGCGGGCCGAAGCGCCGGTGCCAAAAATCGATTGGGCGCGGGCGCGGCGCTGGGAATTCTTCCCGCCGGATTTGCGGAAATTCCCGCTGTTGCGGCTGGCGTATGAGTGCCAGGAGGCTGGCGGTTCGGCTTGCTGCACGTTGAACGCGGCGGACGAAGTCGCAGTGGAAGCGTTCTTGCAAGAGAAGATCGGCTTCCTGGGAATTCACGAGGTGGTCAGCGAGTGTCTGGCGAAGGTGCCGGTGCGCTCGCCCAGGTCGGTGGAAGAAGTGCTGGAGATCGACGCGGAGTCGCGGCGGGTGGCGCGGGAACTCACCGCTCACCACGCAGCGATGGCATAGGGAAACCATGGTTGCAATCGGCGAAAACATCCTCTGGCTGCTGGTGCTGATCGGGGTCATGATCATGATCCACGAGCTGGGCCATTTCTGGGCAGCCCGGTACTTCGGTGTCAGAGTGGAAGCCTTTAGCCTGGGCTTCGGTCCGCGGCTGTTCGGTTTCCGGCGGGGCGAAACGGACTACCGCGTTTCCATGATTCCCATTGGCGGATACGTGAAGATGGCCGGCGACGCGGTTGCGCTGGAGGCGGCGACGGCTGACAGCGGGGACAAGCCGGCACTCACGCTGCCTTCGGGCGCGGCCGCCGACCCGCACAGCCTGCTGGCCAAACCGCGTTGGCAGCGGGTCATCATCTCCGTGGCTGGCCCTGTCATGAATGTGGTGCTTGCCGTCGCGATTCTGACGGCGCTGAACATGTTCCGGTTCCAGAAGCTCTCCGACGAGGATCTGTACGCGGTGATCGACCACGTGGAAGCCGGGTCGCCCGCCGCGCAAGCGGGAGTTCGGGACGGCGACCGCATCGTCAAGCTCGACGGCAAGCGCAACCCCACCTGGGAGGATATCGGCGAGAAAGAGGTCACCGGCGCTTACCGGAAGATGTACCTCACCATCGAGCGGAACGGCCAGGAGTTCGATTGCATTGTGACGCCGACGCTCAGCGAGCGCCTCGGCGTGGGATACGCGGGATGGGACGAGCGCGGCGAGTTGCAGCTCGCTTTCGTGATGCCCAACTACCCGGCGGAAAAGGCCGGTCTCAAGAAAGGCGACCTGATTCTTTCCGTCAACGGCAAGCCGATTCACTCCCCGACGCGGTTCCGGGAGACAACCAGCAACAGCGCCGGCAAGCCCATCGAGATCGAGTACGAGCGGGACGGCAAGGCCAATCGCGTCTCCGTGCAACCGGTGCTGGCCGAGCTGGATGGTCCGAAGCACTGGATGATCGGCGTGGGGCCGCAGCAGAAGCCTCATTTCACCACCACGAAACTCGCGTTTCCGGCGGCCTTGCGGGAATCGCTCGAACAGAACGGCAAGGGCGCGTTTCTGCTGGTCAAAGTGATCGAGGGAATGGTGGAGCGGCGGATGTCGCCGAAAAATCTTTCGAGCCCCATCGGCATCGCGCAAATGTCGGGCGAGGCCGCGCGGGAAGGCGCAGCGGAGTTTTTGGGGTTCATGGCCTGGATCAGCCTGCAACTGGCCATCTTCAACCTGCTGCCGATTCCGATCATGGATGGTGGCGCGATTCTCCTGCTGCTGATCGAAATGGTGATGCAGCGCGATCTGAGTCTGAACGTGAAGGAAGCCGTGTTCAAGCTGGGTTTCGTCTTCATCATGATGTTACTGGCATTCGCCATCTTCAACGATATTTCCCGGTATGCGCGTGGCTAATCGAATGGCTTGCATCCGGAAGCATAGCGGGATCATCTGGTAAATGACTCCCGTCATGCCCTGTAGCAGCGTCCGCCAGACCGAACTGCCCGGTATCACGCGTCTGTTCACGGACATTTGCTATCATCCGGATCGCACGGCGCGTTTCTATCGCCACCCGATGCGCGACCTGGAGGCGTTCCGGGCAGCGGCGCGCGCGGTGGATCTGGCGCCGGAGCGGCGCGCGGCGCTGGTGAATGCATTGCGCATTCAGAATCCGCCGAGCCCTGCACTGGAGCGGCTGGCGCAACCCGGCACGCTGGCCGTCGCCGCGGGGCAGCAGGTAGGGCTGTTCTCCGGACCGGCGTACACGATTTACAAGGCCCTGCACGCGGCGCGCCTGGCGGAATGGCTGACTGGACAAGGGCTGCCAGCCGTGCCGGTGTTCTGGCTGGCGACCGAAGACCACGACTTCGCCGAGGTCAACCACGCGTGGGTGTTCAACGCGCAACACCAGCCGGCGAAGATCGAGGTGCGCCGCCAGACGGGCGCGCAGCCGGTGGGTGGCGTGGAACTGGCGGCGCCTCCGATCGACGAACTGCGCACGGCGCTGGCGGGCCTGCCGTTCGCCGACGAGGTTGTCGCGATGGTTGGCGAATGCTACGTGGCAGGCCGAACAATGGGCCAGGCATTCGGCGATTTGCTGCGGCGGCTGTTGGTGCGTTTCGATATCCCGCACGTCGATCCGATGTTGCCCGCATTCCGCGAATTGGCGGCACCGGCGCTGCGCAGCGCCGTGGAGCAGGCTCCGGAGCTGACCGCGGCAATGCTGGAACGCAACCGCGAACTGGTGGAAGCCGGCTATCATGCGCAGGTTCACGTCGAGCCGCAGACCGCCTTCTTCTTCCTGCTGGAGAACGGAAAGCGCCTCGCGCTGCGGCGGAACGACGGCGACTACCAGATCAACGGGCGCCTATTCACCTCCGCGGAGCTTGCCGGCCGCGCGGCCGAGCTTTCACCGAATGCGTTGCTGCGGCCGGTGGTGCAGGATTCGATTCTGCCCACGGTGGCCAGCATTTTGGGCCCCGCCGAAGCGGCCTACATTGCGCAATCGGAAGTTCTCTACAGCCGTATACTGGGGCGCATGCCGGTGGCTGTGCCGCGCGCAGGTTTCACCATCCTCGACAGCCGCGCCCAGAAACGCATCGATCATTACGGGATTTGCCTGGCCGATTTCTTCCACGGCAGAGAGTCGCTGCGGGAACGCGTGGCCGCTGCGCTGATTCCGCCCGATCTTTCGATTCGCCTGCGCGACACGGTGGTGGATGTGGACGCGGCCGTGGAGCGGCTGCGCGCGCGTCTGCTGGCTTTCGATCCCACCCTGGAGAAAGCGCTCGGGACGAGCGCGCGCAAGATCCGCCACCAGGTTGCCAAGATCCAGGCCAAGACCGGTCGCGAGGCGATGCTCCGCGACGAGCGCGCCAGCCGCGACGCCGCATCGCTCTATGGCCTGATCTACCCGGAGCGGCACTTGCAGGAACGCCTCTACTCGATCCTCCCGCTGGTCGCCAAGCACGGCTTCGACTTGATCGATCGGATCTACGAGTCGATCCAGCTCGACAGCACCGACCATCACCTGCTGGTCGTCTGATGGCGCGCGGGAGCGCCGGTCCAGTCCCCGCTACTGATTCCGCGCTGGTGCCGATCCTCGCCGCGGGGCCGGTTTGCCGCGCTTCTCCGCCGCGGCTAGCCGCAGCGCGCCGCCGAGGAGATCGCGCAGCGCGTCGGGGTGCACGCGCGACAGGCGAACCAGCACCCACGGGT
>CAZFOP010000365.1:0-4291 GCA_964520085.1 uncultured Solibacteraceae bacterium
CTCCACATTCCGGGGTGGTATGTCGGACTGCATGCGGTGCGAAGCGCCCAGCACGAGCCCGGTCCCTTCCGGCGCCAGCGCTTGCGCGCACGCAATGGTCGCGGCGCGTACGTCCTCGACGCTGCCGTTCGGCATCACTCCCTGCGTCGAGATTCCGCCATAGAAACTCAGCTTCGCGCCGTACTCCCGCTGGAGCCAGGTTGGATCGAGCACCTCGGGCTGCACAGGATTGAGCGTTGTCAGCCCGATCTCCACCAGGTCGGGCAGAATCGCCTTGATGTCACCGTCGGAATGGAGAATCACCGGCAGCCCCGCGTCCAAGAACACCGCAAACATACTGGCGAGCCGCGGCTTAATCAACCTTCGCCACAGCCTTGGGGAAAACAGCATCGCGTGCTGCGCGCCGTAGTCGTCGCCGAAATAGCCGCCGGCGACGCCGGCCGCGACATACCTTCGGGAGAGTGCCAACTGAATCTCCGCGATTCGGTCCAGAAGATCCTCGACCCACTCGGTGCGTTCCAGCATATCCATCAGCAGCGCATCGAATCCACGTAGCGACCAGGCCCTCTCAAACAGGCACATTCCCAGATTCGGCGCAATGAAGGAGTCCGCCCCATCCTTCTGGATGGTCCGCTCGGCTGTGCGCAGCAGCGCCGCCTGGTTCGGATCGGGCCACGAGTAGCGATCGAGATCGAGCGAGTCCGCCAGTGGAGAGAAGGCATGCCAGTAGCCCTCCGTGCGGGTGTCCCACCCAGCGCCCCACCAATCGAATTCGATGGACCCATCCGCATTGGTGGGGCGAACGTAGTCTACGTCCACACGCAGCAAATGATTCCCCAGACGCTCCGGCAGATCTACCTCGGCTATCCGGAAGTGCTCCGCGAGCAATCGTCCCATCGGCCGTGTGTAGTTGGATTGCGTAGGGAGGCGGTCCACCGGCTCGCGTCTGAGAGCGCGGAGCGTGCGCTGCTTGCGGCCGCCAAGGTCAGAGGCCGTAGCTGGCTGCGTCGAACTCGACACCATGCTGCCCCATCATTTCTTCGACGAGTTTCGCCTCATCGCCGGCCAATGATTCGAGTTCCCGCTCGATTCGATCCAGCCACGGCGCTTCTCTCGAACGCAGCGTTAACTGCTTTCGTTGAATGCCGCCGCGCAGGACGCCCACAGCGGCCAGGCCCGCGGCGACGGTCTGGCTGTAATGGCCGTTTTCGGAAACAATCGCACGAGCGATGGTCATGGTCGCCTCGGGAGAGAGCACCGCGGCTTGCGGACTCAGCCACTCGTCGGACTCCGTCAGCCAGTCGCGCAACCGGAGAGCTTCGCCCCTGTCGGACGCGACGTTCATCAGGCGGCAATCGTAGGCCAGCAGCTCCGTGAAGGCCTCAGGCGCGCTGCCCGACAACAAACGCACATTCTGTACCGACTCGTTGCTCCAGAGATCGCACATGGCGGACGCGATATTGCCGATCGGGCTGAAGTGCGCGCAGGAAGCCGACTTGCCTTCCATGGAAATCGGGCATCCGGTGATGGCCTTGATGATGGGCCCTTCGTAAGCGCAGTCCTTCGATGGACCCACCGCACCGTGTTCGAAGGCCGCCAGGCTGCGCACGGCGCTCATCGCCCGCACCACCGCCGCGAGCACCTCCGGCAACATGTGCTGGTGCGCCAATTGCATCGCCGTGTTGGCAAAACCACAGGCACTGTCTCCGGCTGGGATCGAATTGCCGTTCGCCGCGCACATGGCGGTAATCCGGTCCCACAGCCACGCGGTGTCGCGCGGAGCCAGCACGCCCAGGGCAAAGACGATAGCGCGGATGTCGCCATACATGAGCCCTGGGTCATGTAGTTCTTTCCCCCCAACCGATTCAATCGAGACGAGGTGAGCGCCGGCTTCGATGCACAGCTCGAACGATCGCCTCACCGCTTCCCACGGGGCGCCAGCGCGAAGCAACGGGGGCTTTCCCTGGTCGCGAACATCGGTGGGAGTGACGCGTAGCGCACACCTTAGACCGTGCTTCTCATGTGCCCGGCGCAGGTGGCTCTCGAGCAGGCGCGTCAGCTCGGCTCCCCATTCCGGAGTCATGGTCATGGCGGGCAGCAGTTCAAATTCCAGAACGATCCCCGGAACGTGCAGCGAGATGGCGCGCCCCAAAATCCTGGTCGCCATGTCCTCGTACTGGGCCACCACCTCGCCCCACGTGGCCTTTTCCACGCTGATCGCGGGCAGTGTGAAGTTGATCTCCGGGAAAACATGTCCCGCACCGATGGTCAGGTCAAAGCCGCACGGAACGGGCTTCTTAGAGAGTCCGAACAAAAGCTCCGACGCACGTTCGTAGGCCAGGCGCGGTGTCGTATTAGTGAGCAAGAAGGCCATTCATGAAGCTCCGGGCCAACGGAACGGCTCCGGTGGCGCCCTCGCAGTATCCGTCGGCGCCAATCTCTTTCGCGTACCCGCGGGTCACCGGCGCGCCGCCTATCATAACCTTAACGCGGTCGCGCACACCCGCAGCTCGCAAGGCATCCATGGTGACCTTCATGGCCGGCATGGTGACCGTCAAGAGGGCGGATAGGGCGACGATATCGGCGTTGGTAGATTTCACGGCCGCGATGAACCGCTCGGGTTTGACGTCGGTGCCGAGGTCCGTCACCTCGAAACCGCCGCCCTGGAGCATCGAGGCGACAAGGTTCTTCCCGATGTCGTGCAAGTCTCCGGCCACCGTGCCGATCACCACACGGCCAGTCGGCTGCGCTCCGCTGGCAGCCAGCAGCGGGCGCAATAAATCGAGGGCACCGCGCATGGCTCGCCCGGAGAGAAGTAGCTCCGGGACGAAATACTCCTGCGCTTCGAAGAGCTTGCCGACCTCGTCCATGGCCGGAATCATGGTAGCCGTGATCAGGTCCATGGGACCCGCATTGGCTGCCAGCGCTTCGCGCGTCGCCGCTACGGCCGACTTGTCATCGCCGTTCAGGATCGCTTCATACAACGGTTTTAAATGGCTCATAGGATCTACCAAAAAATAACATTCAGAAGGACGAGCATCGCGGCCACCAGCGCTGCCGCGAAGATGGGCTGGCGATACAAGGGGACCGCGTCGTCGGATGGCATCAGGGCCAGGCCATACACGAGGTTCCGCAATTCCGAATCCGGCTTGGGTCTAGTCACCAGGCTGACCAGAACAGTCACTATAACGCAAACCAGCCAGGACCAGATGAACCTGTACAGGTTTTCGGCCATCGGCTTTGCGTCCGCGGAGAGGGCGACAATCGCCAAGGCGGCGGGATGGAATTTCACTAACAACCACAGCAGGATCGACGATGCCGTTCCGCAGAGGAGTCCGCAGAACCCTCCGGCGGGCGTGGCTCGCTTCCAAAGCATCCCAATAATCACCGTGCCAAACAAGGGAATAATGAAGAAGCCAAACAGTGCCTGGACGTAATCCATAATGCTGGCAAATTGCATTACCAGGTACGCCGCGCCAATACTCGCTCCGAGACCGATGATAGTGCACCAGCGTCCTATGCTGAGACACTTACTATCTCCAGCTACTCGGTTGAACACGGGGCGATAGATGTCGTAGGTCCAAACGGTGGCGAACGCGCTGACGTTTCCGGCCATCCCCGACATAAAGCCAGCGATAAGAGCGGTAACTCCAATTCCGAGGAAGCCGGGGCCCAGATAGCGCGCCATCATCAGCGGCATTACTTCATTGAAACTATGACCGCCAGTCGCGAGAGCTTCTGTCTCCCCGGTCAGCTTCATAGGAAGCACGGCCAGGCCCAGCAAGCCGGGCAGAATTACAATCGCCGGCAAAAGCATCTTGAATGCGGCGCCAATTGTGGTGGCGATCTTGGCCGACCGCAAGTCACGCGCGGCCATGACCCGCTGAACCACCAGGAAGTCCGTAGTCCAGTAACCGAAGGCGCCAATCAGGCCCAGGCCGAACACGATGCCGGTCCAATGCACGCCCATTGGGTTGTGCGAGGCCGCGCCCATGTTCCGCCACATGTGCGTGTAGTCCTGCAAAGGAGCCCGCTTGGCGATGCGCGCCAACATACCGCTCCAGCCGCCCGTCTCAATAAGTCCGAATATGGGGATCGAAATGGTTCCGGCCCAAATCAGTACGAATTGGACCACTTCGTTCACGATGGCGGATAGCAGGCCTCCTAACGCGACATAGACACCGACGGTCAGCGTGGAGACCAGAATACTGAAATTGATATTCCAGCCGAGGATGACTTTCATCACCATCGCCATGGAAAACATGTTGATCCCGCTCATCAGCACCGTCAT
>CAZFOP010000366.1:0-4288 GCA_964520085.1 uncultured Solibacteraceae bacterium
CAATCTCAACGAATCCTTGAAAGAGGGCGGACGCGCCGGCTCGGGTGGCGCCAGTTCGCATCGCATGCAGCGGATGCTGGTGGTTTCCGAAGTCGCCCTGGCACTGGTCGTGGTCATCAGCGCGGGCCTTTTCGCCCGCAGCTTCCAGGCCGCCAGCCGCCTCGACCCCGGCCTCGATGCCAGCCACGTAATGGTTTCCCATCTGTACCTAAACGGGTACTCGCTCGCCGAGCGCAAGGAATTCATAGAGCGCTTACGCGATCGCGTCGCAGCGCAGCCGGGAATCACCGCCGTCACTTATGCGCACACCGTCCCGTTTGACCTTTCCGGCCAATGGTGGGAACCCTTGGAGGTTCAAGGTTACGTACCCGGCCCGAGCGAGAATATGAAGATCCTCCGCAACGTCGTGGCGCCGGGTTATTTCAGCTTGTTGCGGATTCCTATCGTCGAAGGTCGCGATTTCACCGGTCACGACGACGAGAAATCCCCGCCGGTGATGATCGTCAGCGAAACTTTCGCGCGGCATTTCTTCGGCGGACGCTTCCCTCTGGGCCAGCACGTGCGTGGCTGGGACCGCTGGTTTACCGTGGTCGGCGTGGCCAAAGACAGCAAGTACGAGGCGCTGGATGAGCCGGTGAAGCCGTATTTCTACGTACCCTTCCGCCAGACCTTGCGCGAAGACATGGGCATTCGCCTGTATGTGCGCACGGCGGGCGACCCGCTGCAGGCGGTCGAACCGGTACGCCGCGCCGTGCGTTCGCTCGATCCCGAAGCCGGCGCACCCGACTCCGTGCCGATGACCGAGAACGTCAACACCGCGCTGTTCATCCAAAGAGTGGCGGCCCTGATGCTGTCCGTGCTGGGGGCTGTGGCGTTGCTGCTGGCGGCGCTGGGGCTGTACGGCGTGATGGCCTACGCGGTCGCCGAACGCCGGCATGAAATCGGCATCCGCATCGCGCTCGGCGCGCGCCCCGGCGATGTGGTAGCCATGGTGGTCAAACAGGGCATGGCACTCACGCTGATCGGTCTTGCCGCCGGCACGGTCGCGGCCGTCGCCGTCACACGGCTCGCCGCCGCCGCGCTGGTTCAGGTCAGCGCCACCGACCCGCTGGTCTTCGCGGGCGCGCTTCTGTTCCTGGCCGCCGTCGCCGCGCTGGCCAGCTATCTGCCAGCACGCCTCGCCGCCGGCATCGACCCGAACCAGACGCTGCGGTCGTGAGGTAGGACAGACCATCGCCTTTCGTGGTCTGTTCGCTGTCGCGGCGGCGCGGGATCTGACAGACGACGAAAACCGATCGTCCGGCCGGCCCAGGATTCTACGTTCCCATCACAATCCCGCCATCCACGCTAAGCACCGCGCCGCTGACGAAGGATGCCGCCTCCGACGCCAGCCACAGATACGCGTTGGCGATGTCCGCGGGCTGTCCCATGCGGCCCAGCGGCGTGTGCGCGCGCAAGCTCTCCCGCGCCTTCTCCGGAACGGCCCTCATCATGTCCGTGTCGATAATGCCCGGCGCCACCGCGTTGACCCGAATGCCGTACCTGCCCAACTCCCGCGCCCACACACGCGTCATCCCGATCACGCCCGCCTTGCTGGCGACATAATTGGTCTGCCCGAAGTTGCCGTACAAACCGACCACGCTGGAGGCGTTCAGGATTACCCCGCCCGCGCCCGCCTGGATCATGCGCGACGCGACGGCGCGCGTCGCCACGAATACGCCGCGCAGGTTCACCGCAATCACTGAATCGAACTGTTCGCCGCTCATCAGGCTGGCGATGGTGCCCTCCTTGAACTTGATGAGCTGCCCGTCGCGCAGAATGCCCGCGTTGTTGATCAACGCGTGCACCGGCCCCAGCGCACGCACCGCTTCCCCCACGGCACTCTCCACCGAGGCCGCGTTGGCAACGTCCACCTTCTGAAAGATACCGCCCGCTTCCGGCTCCGCGTCTTTTATATCCCAGGAAGCCACCTTGCAGCCTTCCTGAGCGAAGCGCCTTGCGGTGGCCTTGCCGATGCCCGCCGCCGCGCCGGTGACGATCGCGACTTTGCCCGCCAGTCCCGTTTCGATCATGCCTCCACAGTATCACCGCCCGGTAGCGCCGGCGGTCTTGCCGCCGCTGTATTCCATCGGGAGCGCGCCTGTCCGCCGCCGTTTAGGAAACACTGTGCCGCATCCGCCCAAGAGGCACCACCGGCGCTACCGGGCAGGTGCGACACGCTATAGTAAGAATGTCCCTATGCGAGGCCCACGCTGGCTCCTGCTGCTGGCGATCGCCGCGATCCTCGGTGGCATCGGCTTCACCTATCGCACGATGAAAAAATCGGCCGCCGCGCATGCGCTCGCCATGCCGACGGAACTTCCCGCTGATTTGCATTCCGCGGCTCAACTCTGGCACTGGGTGGAAACCGACGCCAAGACCGGCCACATCCGCGCCGACATCACCGCCGTGGACTTCCGCGAGGTCAAGGATTCCTCGCGTGTCGACCTGAAGGGCATGACGCTGAAACTGCCCGGTAAGAAGGGCGACACCTACGACCTGGTGGACGCAGCGAGCGCCCAGTTCTACAAGTCCGACCATCGTCTCTATTCGGAAGGCGTAGTCCAGATCACGCTGAATCTTCCGATGTCCGGCCAGGCGCAGCGCGCCCCGGTGATCGTTCACTCCGCTGGCGTCACGTTCAACACCGAAACCTACCGCGCCGAAACCGACAGCCCCTCCACTTTCACCTTTCAAAACGGCAGTGGCAAGGCCATCGGAGCGTACTACGATCCCGGTGCGCACGAATTGCGCATGAAGCAGGACGTTGAGATTCACTATCAGCCGCAAGGCCCTGGCGCTAGGCCGATGACGATTGAAGCCGGCGGCCTGGTCTTTCACGAAAACACCCAGAGCATGGATCTCATCCCCTGGGGCAAGCTGACGCGGGAAGGTACGGTGGTGGAAGGCGATTCGCCGCAGATTCAATTGCAGAACCACGAAATCCACACCGTCCACGCCTTGCACGCACGCGGCACGGAGGATAACGACAGCCGCCAGATCGAGTACTCGGCCGGCGATCTCTTCATGGATTGCGACGAGCACGGCCAGGTGCAGCACATCTCCGCCGCGAACAACGCCCGCCTGGTGTCGAATGCGCCCACGTCGCAAACCACCGTCACCGGTGACCGCGTGGATCTGAATTTCGAGGTGCGCGACAACCGGAGCCTGCTGCTGCGCGTGGCCGCCGCCGGCCATGGCGTGGTGGTTTCGAAACCGCTGCCCGCGCCCGGCAGCGAACCCGGCGACACGCACGTGCTCTCGGCCGACAATCTGGAAATGACCATGCGGCCCGGCGGCAAGGAACTCGACCGCGTGGTAACGCGCGGACCCTCCAGTCTCGAGATGCTGCCCAACGCCCCCGCCGCCCACCATCGCGTTTTGCGCGGCAAGGATTTTCAGATTGCGTATGGCGCCGGGAACCGCATCGATACGTTTCACGCGAGCGATGTCCACACCACGACCGACCCGAACGCCGCCGATCGCAAGCGCAACGTTGCCCAAGCCGTCACCGGCAGCCACGAAATCAACGCGCGCTTCGATCCCAAGACCAGCCACATTGCGGCCATGGAGCAATCCGGCGGCTTCACCTACGCCGCCGGCGACCGCCGGGCCCGCGCCGCCAAAGCCACACTCGATTCGGATCGCAACGTGATGCTGCTCGATGGCGCCGCGCGCATGTCGGATGCGACCGGGGCCACCAGCGCCGACCGCATCCGGATGGACCAGACCACCGGCGACTTCACCGCCGAAGGCAACGTCACTTCCAGCCGCATGCCGGAGCAGGACGCCAAGAAGAATTCCCAAATGCTGGCCGCCGACGAACCGCTGCAGGCGCAGGCGCGCCGCATGGTATCCACCAATAAGAGCCACAACATGCATTACGAAGGCGGCGTCGTGATGTGGCAAGGCGCCAACCGCATCACCGCCGACACCGTGGATGTGGACCGCGACAAGCGCTCGCTGATCGCTGACCACAACGTGGTCAGCAGCCTGTGGGAGGAGCCCAAGGACGCGGAAAAGAAGAAGACCGCCGTGCCCACGCTCACCGTGATGCGCGCGCCGCGCCTGGTCTACACCGATGCCGACCGCCTCGCCATCTACACCGGAGGCGTGGACATGACGCGGCCGGGCATGCACATCACTTGCCGCGAATTGCACGCGGTGCTGGCCGATTCGAACGCCGATTCGCGGCTCGAGAAAGCCGTCGCCGATGGCGGCGTGAAGATTGTCGCCGACACCGTCAACG